>NZ_VKHS01000004.1 GCF_014141525.1 Streptomyces calidiresistens | reverse complement strand
AGAGACAGCCCCGGCCCGTGCCGGCGGTCTCCCCCCAGCTTCCCCCGCACGAGCGAACGGCCCGCCGGACGCGTCGGGTGGACGTGGCCGGCCTGCGCCGCATCCGACGCGCCGCCTTCCTCGGGGGAGCGCCGCGCCACTCCGTGCCCGACGCCATCGAACACCTCGCCCGCGCCCACCGGCGACATCATCCCCGCGCGCCGCTGGAGGTACTGGGGGAGGCCTATCGGCTGGCCGAGGCGGCGCACCGGGGGCAGTTCCGCAAGAGCGGCGACCCCTACATCACCCATCCCGTCGCGGTCACCCTCATCCTCGCGGAGCTGGGCGCGGGCACCACCACGCTCACCGCCTCCCTCCTGCACGACACGGTGGAGGACACCGAGGTCACCCTCGAGGAGGTCCGGGAGCGCTTCGGCCCCGGCGTCGGCCACCTCGTGGACGGCGTCACCAAGCTCGAGAAGGTCGACTGGGGCGCCGCCGCCGAACCGGAGACCTTCCGCAAGATGCTGGTGGCCGCGGGCAGCGACGTGCGGGTGATGGCGATCAAACTCGCCGACCGCCTCCACAACATGCGCACCCTGGGCGTCATGCGTCCGGAGAAACAGGCCCGGATCGCCCGGGTCACCCGGGACGTCCTCATCCCACTCGCCGAGCGCCTCGGAGTGCAGGCCCTCAAGACCGAGCTGGAGGACCTGGTCTTCGCCATCCTCCACCCCGAGGAGCACCGCCGGGCGATGGACCTGATCCGCGCCCGCGCCGGACACCCCGACCCCCTGGAGGGGGTCGCCGAGCGGGTCCGCGCCGTGCTGCGGGAGGCCGGCATCGCGGCGGAGGTGCGGATCCGTCCCCGCCACGTCTTCTCCGTCCACCGCGTGCTGACCAAGCGCGGCGCCCTCTCCCCGCACGACTTCGGCCGGCTGCTGATCCTCGTCGAGGAGAAGGCCGACTGCTACGGCGTCCTGGGCGAGCTGCACACCTGCTTCTCCCCGGTGGTCTCCGAGTTCAAGGACTTCATCGCCACCCCCAAGTTCAACCTCTACCAGTCCCTGCACACCGCGATCGTCGACGACGCCGGGGAGGAGCCGGGCGGCGTCGCGGAGGTGCTGGTGCGCACCCACCGCATGCACCGGGTCGCCGAGGCCGGCGTGGTGGCCCTGCCCCACGCCGAAGCCGACCCGGCGGTCGACCCGGGTGGCGGCGAGGGCGAGGCCGGCGAGCGGCCGGACTGGCTCTCCCGCCTCCTGGAGTGGCAGCGCGAGGCCCGGGACCCCGACACCTTCTGGACCGAGCTGCGCGAGGAACTCTCCGAGGACCGGGAGATCGTGGTCTTCGACGAGGACGAACCCCACCGTTCGGCCGCCGGCCCCACCGGACTTGATCCCGCCGACCCCGGACCGCTGCACCTGCCGGTCGGCGCCACCTGCGTGGACGCCGCCTACGCCCGGCACGGTCGCCGGGCCCACGCCTGCGTCGGCGCCCGGGTCAACGGTCGTCTCGTGCCGCTCGGCACCCCCCTCGGGGACGGGGACACCGTGCGTCTGCTGCTCCTTCCCGAGTCCGAGCCCGTGCCCGGTCCGGGTGCCGACTGGCTGGAGCACGCCCGTACCCCCGCGGCCCGGCTCGCCATCCGCGCCTGGGCCGCCGATCGTCCCGCGCCGGACCCGGTGGCCCCGCGCGAGGCGGCCCCCGCGCGCTCCCGGCGCCGGCCGTGCGCCGGAGCGGATGTCCGGCCGGCCCCCCTGCCGGGGGGAAGCGGCGGTTCCCCGGGCACGACGCCCGCCGGCGCCCCGGCCCCCGGGGTGAACGGGGACGAGGGCGTCGCGACGGAGACCGGCATCGTCGTCGAGGGACCGCGGGGCGCGGTCCCCGCCGACCGGGTGCGCCTGGCCCGCTGCTGCACCCCCGTGCCGGCCGACGAGGTCACGGCCTTCCCGGTACGCGGTGGGGGCGTCACGGTGCACCGGGAGAGCTGTCCGGCGGCGTGCAGGATGGCACGCTCCGGGCGATCGGCGGTGCCCGTGCGGTGGCGGGACACCGCCACCGGCTGCCGGGTCACCCTGCACGCCGAGGCCCTGGGACGGCCCCACCTCCTCGCGGAGCTGACCGAGGCGCTCGCCGAGCACGGCGCCTCGGTGCTCAGCGCCGAGGTCGAACCGCCCCAGGAGCGGCGGGTGCGGCACACCTACACGCTGCGCCTGCCGGACGCCCGTGAGCTGCCGCGCCTCATGCGCGCGATGCGCGGGGTACCCGGGGTGTACGACGTGGTGCGGGCCCTGCGCACCGGCGCCTGACCGCACCGTCCGGGGGGCCGGCGAGGACCCACCGGACGAAACGACACGGAAAACCCCGTGCCCGTACCGATGGGGCGTGCGACCATGGAGGGGTACGCGCGGGAGCGACGACCGGGGACCCGGTCGCCCGACGGCCGGGAATCCCCCGGCGGTCCCCGGCGTTGTACTCCCCGGGGAGCCGCGTCCCCGGCGGGGCCGGGGACGACCCGGTGCCCGTTCCGGCCTCCCGGCCGGTCCGCCGCACATCGGCGGATGGATCACCGGGCTCCGGCCGGCCCGACGCGCCGAGCGCGCCGCGGCCGGAACGCACGCCGTGCCCCGACCACCACCCGCCGACGTTAGGACGACATTGACCCTCTCTCCCCTTCCTCAGGACCAGCACAGCCGCGCCGCCGGGCGCCGGGCCGATGCCCTGATGGATGAGGACATCGCCCGGACCGCGCTCGACACCGAGCGCGACGGTGAGCAGCTCGACCGCGAGGAACGCGCCGCACTGCGCCGCGTCGCTGGCCTGTCCACCGAGCTCCGGGACGTCACCGAGGTCGAGTACCGACAGCTCCGCCTGGAGCGTGTCGTGCTCGTCGGGGTGTGGACCACCGGCACCGCGGAGGACGCCGAGAACTCCCTCGCCGAACTGGCGGCTCTCGCGGAGACCGCGGGCGCCCTCGTGCTCGACGGCGTCATCCAGCGCCGCGACAAGCCCGATCCGGCCACCTACATCGGCTCCGGCAAGGCCCGTGAGCTGCGGGACCTCGTCCTGGAGTCCGGGGCGGACACCGTCGTGTGCGACGGTGAGCTGAGCCCCGGTCAACTCATCCACCTCGAGGACGTCGTCAAGGTCAAGGTGGTGGACCGCACCGCCCTGATCCTCGACATCTTCGCCCAGCACGCCACCTCCCGCGAGGGCAAGGCGCAGGTGTCGCTGGCACAGATGCAGTACATGCTGCCCCGGCTGCGGGGTTGGGGTCAGTCGCTGTCCCGTCAGATGGGCGGTGGCGGCTCCGGTTCCTCGGGCGGCGGCATGGCCACCCGTGGTCCCGGTGAGACCAAGATCGAGACCGACCGGCGTCGCATCCGCGAGAAGATGGCGAAGCTGCGCCGCGAGATCGCCGCGATGAAGACCGGCCGGGACGTCAAGCGGCAGGAGCGCCGCCGCAACCAGGTTCCCTCGGTCGCCATCGCCGGGTACACCAACGCCGGCAAGTCCTCGCTGCTCAACCAGCTCACCGGCGCCGGGGTCCTGGTGGAGAACGCGCTGTTCGCCACCCTCGACCCCACCGTCCGGCGGGCCGAGACGCCGACCGGTCGGGTCTACACCCTGGCCGACACCGTCGGCTTCGTCCGTCACCTGCCGCACCACCTGGTGGAGGCGTTCCGCTCCACCATGGAGGAGGTCGGTGACGCCGACCTCATCCTGCACGTGGTGGACGGTGCCCATCCCGCGCCGGAGGAGCAGCTGGCCGCCGTGCGCGAGGTGATCCGCGAGGTCGGCGCCGCCGACGTCCCGGAGATCGTCGTGATCAACAAGGCCGACGCCGCCGACCCGCTGACGCTCCAGCGGTTGCTGCGGGCGGAGAAGCGGGCCCTGGCGGTCTCCGCACGCACCGGCACGGGCATCGACGAACTCCTGGAGTGGATCGACCGGGAACTGCCCCGGCCGGACGTGGAGCTGCGGATCCTGGTGCCCTACACCGAGGGCGGCCTGGTCTCCCGCGTGCACGCGGAGGGGGAGGTGCTGGCCGAGGAGCACACGGCCGAGGGCACCCTGCTCACCGCCCGCGTCCACGAGGAACTGGCGGCCGAACTGCGGCGCGCCGGCCGGGAGACGGTCGGCGTCTGACCCCGCGTCGCGCCCCCGGGCCCGTCCCCGATGGGAAACCATCGGGGACGGGCCCTTCCGCTTCCCCGGGATTCCCGGGCCGGGGGCGGTGCCCCTCGAGGCCCCGGGCGGCGGGAGGGCCGGACCTCGGCCCCGGAACGCCTCCTGCCGAGGGTCCGCCGAGAGGCTGTGTGCCCCCGGCGTTTCCCCGATCCCTCCCGGGCACCGCCGGCCGGAGGGGATGATGTCCCGGGGCGCACCCATCCGACGGTGAGGGGGACACGTGAGGGCTTTCGGACCGATGGGCGCCGGCGCGGGACTCCTGGCCCTGATCGTCCTCTGCCTGTCCGTCGCTCCCCGGGTTCCCGCCGAGTCGTGGGTGGGGACGAGCATCCGGGCGGGTCTCGGAGCGTTGTTGGCAGCGGCGACGATCGAGTGGGGACGCCTCGTCCTGCGGCACCGGCGGAGGACGCGGGCGAACGCCTCCGCCCGTGCCGGCCGCCGGCGCCGGCTCCTCCGGGTTCATCCCGTCCGGTCGCCGGGCCCGCGCGGTCGCGTCACAGGTCTTCCAGCAGGTTCCGCATCCGGCCGATCTCGGCGTTCTGCTGGGCGGCGATCTCGCCGGCCAGTTCCCTGACGGCCATGTCGCCGGTCTGCGCCAGCACGTCGGCGGCCATGACCACGGCACCCTCGTGATGGGCGATCATCAGCTCCAGGAAGAGGCGGTCGAACTCCCCGTCCCGGGCGGCCCCCAATTCGGCGAGCTGCCCGGGGGAGGCCATGCCGGGCATGTCGGAGTGGTCGTGCCCCCCGTGGTCCTCGTGGCTTCCGTGCCCCTGGTGGTCGTCCGGCCGGTCCCCGGGGTCCCTCTGCTCCGCGTGCTCCTCCAGCCATGCCTCCATGACCGCGATCTCGGGCTCCTGGGCCACCGAGATCCGGCCGGCCAGACCCCGCACCCGCTCGTTCCCGGCGTACCGTTCCGCCAACGCCGTCATCTCCAGCGCCTGCGCGTGGTGCACGGCCATCATCTCCATGAAGGCGAAGTCCGCGGCCACCGGTTCGTCCCGCAGTTGCGTCGCGGCCTCACCGACCTCCTCCGGCGACAGGGTCCGGGCCTCCTCGCCGGGCCGGCCGGGGGCGATCACCGCCGGGGCGTCCCCGTCCGCGGAGGCCTCGGCGGAACTCTCGGTGGTGCAGGCGGTCAGCGGGACGAACGCCAGAGCGGCGATCGCGCCGAGCGCCCGACGACGGATGGAGTGACGGTCCGTCACGTTTCCTCCTGAAACGGGGAGTTGCCGGTGGGTGTCCCGGTCACCCCCACTGATTTCCCTCTGTTGTGATGTACATGCACGGAGCATACTGGGGCCACCCCGAGCACCACTCCTTGAGGAACCCACAGGATCCGGGAGGACCCCACAGTGACGCTGCTCCACAGCCCCCGTCGCCGCCTCGTCGGCGCGGCGGTGGGTGTTTTCGGCCTGCTGGCCGCGTTGTTCACGGCGAGCCCGGCCGCCGCCACACCCGGTACCGAGGACCCGCCGACCGTCCGGGAGATCCCCGGACACGAGTCGGCCGACACCGACGACCCGGCGATGGGCACCGCCTCCACCGACATCCCGGGCGTGGACGAGATCGTCCACAGCCGCAACATCAGCCACCTGGCGACCGTTCCCAGCGAGGTTCTCCAGGGCACGACCTCCGACATCGCCTTCCGCGACCACTACGCCTTCGTCGGCAACTACGACGGCTTCACCGTCTACGACATCCGCAAACCCGAGCGTCCCCGCATCGTCACCGAGGTGTTCTGCCCCGGTGCGCAGAACGACATATCCGTCCACGGCAACCTGCTGATCCTGTCGGTGGACTCCTCGCGCAGCGACGACTCCTGCAACAGCACCACCATGCCCGCCACCCAGCCCGAGGCGTGGGAGGGCATCCGGGTCTTCGACATCAGCGACCTGCGCGCGCCGAAGTACGTGGCGGCCGTCGAGACCGCCTGCGGCTCGCACACCCACACCCTGGTGCCCGGCAAGGGCGCCGTGTACGTCTACGTCTCCTCCTACTTCCCCCACGCGAGCTACCCCGACTGCCAGCCGCCGCACGACGGCATCTCCATCGTCAAGGTGCCGCTGAAGGCCCCGCAGAAGGCCGAACTCGTCTCCTTCGAGGTGCTCTTCCCGGACGGCGGCTTCCCCGGTGACGCCACCGGCACGGCCACCAGCGGCTGCCACGACATCACCGCCTATCCCGCCCTGCGCCTGGCGGCCGGCGCCTGCATGGGCGACGGCATCCTGATGGACATCACCAACCCCGAGGCCCCCCGGGTCATCGACCGGGTCCAGGACGCCGAGCACTTCGCCTTCTGGCACTCGGCCACCTTCAGCCAGGACGGCAGCAAGGTCGTCTTCACCGACGAGCTGGGCGGCGGCGGCGCGGCCACCTGCAACGCGGCCATCGGCCCGGAGTACGGCGCCAACGGCATCTACCACATCACCGGCAAGGGCGACCGACGCAAGCTGGAGTTCCGCAGCTACTACAAGATCCCCCGCCACCAGGCCGACACCGAGAACTGCGTCGCGCACAACGGCTCCCTGATCCCGGCCAAGGGCCGCGACATCATGGTCCAGTCCTGGTACCAGGGCGGCGTCTCGGTGTGGGAGTTCACCGACTCCGACAACCCGGTGGAGATCGGCTGGTTCGACCGGGGCCCGGTCTCCGACGAGCGGCTGACCTTCGGCGGCACCTGGTCGGCCTACTACTACAACGGCCACATCTACTCCAGCGAGCAGCGCGGCCTGGACGTGCTGCGGATCACCGATCCGCGCACCAACAGCGCCCGGAGCGTCAAGCTGAACGAGCTGAACGTTCAGACCCAGCCGCGCTACCGCTGAGTCCGGACGGGCGCCCGGGCCACCCGGACGCCGACCGCACCACCACCCGGTGTGCCGTCGGAGGGTCTCCCTCCGGCGGCACACCGCCGCGATCACCCCGGGGAGGGAAGCGTGACGGCCGGGACGGACCCCCACCGGGGATGGCACGGCGCGGCTTCCGCGGTGTGGGGGTCGTGGTTCCTCTTCTCCCTGATCATGGCGGGAGCGGCGGTGCGCGGGGGAGGCTTCCCGGACCAGGGCGTGAACCGACTGCACTGGTCCCTGGTCCTCGCCCACACCGTATGGGTGGTCCTGCAATTCGTGCCGGGGGAGCGCGGAGCGGGGAGGGACGGAGCCGAGGCCGACCCGTCCGGGGGTGTCCCCGATCGTCGGGAGCGCCTCGTTCGCTGCCTCTCCATGGTGGTCCAATCCGTTCTGCTCATGTCGGTGATCACCGCGGTGGGAACCCTCGTGACGGGCCGGAAGCCGGGAGTGGTCCTCTCGGCGGTCCTCGGCGCCTCCTGGATGATCCCCTACCTGATCGGCACTCTCCTCCTGGCCGTCTGCTGTCTCCTCTCCCCGGTGCGGATCGGGGGGCGACCCCGGGCCCGGCGGACACCGGTGCCTGCACCGTGACGCCGTCCGGCGGATCCGGGTGACCCGATCCGGGGGCCCGACCCGCTCACCGCATGGATTCGATGATGCGGTCGAAGTCCTCGGCGCCGTGTCCGGCGTCGATCTGCCGGCGGATGAGACGTTGCACCATGTCCACGGGGGCGGGAGTGATGCCCTGCTCGGAAGCGGCGCGGGTGATCGTGTCCAACAGGGTCGTCGTCCACTCCAGGCTCTGGAGCGGTTCGCCGTAGTCCCGCTTGTCCAGATGTTCGGTGGAGTGTCCCAGCAACTCCGTCATGGAGGCGAGGAACGGGGCGGCGCGTTCCGCGTATTCGGCCGCGCCGACGCCCGCGGACTGCAGCATCGCGACCCCCTGGAGGAACCCGGCGAACATGGAGTACATCCCCGACAGCAGGGCCAGGTCCCAGAGCGAGGCGAGGCCGGGATCCTCCCCCTCGTGGGTGCTGCCGGCCCAGGTGTTCAGAAACTCCCGGTGCGTCGTGAAAACCTCTGGGGAGCCGCTGTAGAGGATCAACGCCTCGGCGGAGCCGATCGCCCCGGGTACGCTCATGACGGCGCCGTCCAGGTAGGCGATGTCGCGCTGTGCCGCCCAGGCGGAGAGCTCTCGCGCCTCCTCCGGCGTGGTGGTGGTCAGATTGATCAGTGTGCGGCCGCGGAGGGCGTCGCTCTCGGGGTCGAGGGTCTCGTGCACGGAGGCGTGATCGTAAAGACATACGATGATCAGGTCGGCGCTGGTGATCGCCTCCCGGGCGGAAGCGGCCTCCCGGGCACCCCGGGCGAGGAGTTCCCCGGCCCTGCCGGGGGTGCGGTTCCACAGGGTCGGTGAGTGGCCGGCGTCGAGCGCGGCGGCGGCGAGTGCCCGGCCCATGGCGCCGAGGCCGAGCAGGGTGAACGAGGTTCCGGTCATGCAGTCCATGCTGGGCGGGAACCGCGAGGTGCGGAAGTACCGACTGTTTACTGCGGTACCCACCTCGGGGTAAGTGCGCTGGAAGGTGGAGGGTCGTCATGGTGGGAGTTTCCGACAAACAGCCTCGTCGTGGACCGTATGTCTGCGGTATCGACGCGGCGCTGGACGTGGTCGGCGGCAAGTGGAAGGGACTGATCCTCTGGGAATTGTCGGCGCACGGGGTCCGTCGCTTCGCCGAACTGCGTCGCGGCATCCCCGGCGTCAGCGAGAAGATGCTCACCCAGCACCTGCGGGAGATGGAGCACGACGGACTGGTCACCCGCGAGGTCCACGCGGAGGTGCCCCCGCGGGTGGAGTACTCCCTCACCGAACACGGGGCCGCCCTCAACGCGGCGCTGGACTCCCTGGGGGAATGGGGCCTGGCCCGCATCGAGCGGGAGAAACTCGACACGGTGACCGTCGAGATCCCGGGGTGACGAGACGGCCCACCGGCTGTGTCCCCGGTGACGGGGAAGTCGTCTCTCCGTCCGCGGCACCTCCCCCTCGCCGCCGGACACGGCTCCGGTCCGGCCCGGTCAGGGGGTCAGCTTCCCCTGGTGTCCACCGCGCCATTCGGCCAGCAGGACCGTGGCGTCGTCGTCGAGTCGTTCGGCGTGGTGCTCCATGACGGCGTGGATCAGCCGCCTCAGGGTCTCGTGCAGCCCGAGTCGACCCGAGTGGTGGCGCAGGATGAACTCGATGAAACGGTCCCGGCCGAACCGGTGACCGTTCCGGTCGCGTGCCTCGATGATGCCGTCGGTGTACAGCGCCAGGCGGTCACCCGGTTCCAACTGGTCATGACACAGGGTGATGGGCAGGCCCAGATCCGTACCCATCGGCCCGGCCGGCGGGCAGCGCAACTCCTTCGACCACCTTCCGGTGCGGATGAGCACGGGAAGGGGATGGCCGCGATTGACCCAGCTCAGATGTCCGGTGTCCAGGTCCAGTTCGGCCAGGATGCCGGTGGCGTAGCGGTGGATGCCGAACTGTTCCATCAGCGTCCGCTCCACCACCCGGCTGGTCTCGACCGGATCGGCGCCCTGGCGACGGGCGTTGCGGCAGGCGGCCACCGCCACGTTGGCGGTGAGGCCGGCGGTGGCATCGTGGCCCATCGCGTCGAACACCGCCAGGTGCATGGTCGAGCCGGCCAGGGCGTAGTCGAAGGCGTCACCGCCGATCTCGTAGGCCGGCTCGGAGACCGCGCCGATGGTGACGTTGTGGCCGGCGTAGGCGGGCGGTGGGGTGAGGTTCCACTGCATCTCGGCGGCCACGTTCATCGGCGCGGTGCGCACCAGGCGCGCGTAGGAGTCGCTGAAGGAGCGTTTGCTCAGCATCAGCAGCGCCACCGTCGACGCCAGACCCCGCAGCGCCTCCCGGGCCCCCTCGTCGTCGCCATCGGTGTCCGCGCGCAGCACGCCCAGTCGCTCCACGCCATCGGTCATCGGCACCCACCACCGCCGCGACCCCGGTTCGCCGGGCGTCGTGTTCGGCTCGGGGAGCAGGTCCACCCGCTGGTAGGCCAGGCCCGGCAGTGTGCCGTCGACCCGCAGCTCCAGCCCTCCCGCGCCGGCGTCGGGCCCGTGCCCGGTGACCTCGCGCAGGACCGTCTCCTGGAGATCCACCGCGAAGAAGACGACCCGGCGCAGCCCCACGGCGGAGGAGTACTCGGCCACCAGCCCCGGCAACCCCTCGAACGTCACGGTGTGGCTGACCACGATCAGGTCGACCAGTGCCCTCGACACCCGGGCGGGATCGGTCACGATGGAACCTTTCTCCGGAACGAGTCGGTCTCCGCCGGCCGCGCCGCACGGTCCCCGGCGCGCTCCTCCGACGTCGGGTTCCCCTCGATATACCCCTCACCCCTCCGTCCGCCCGGAACCCCGGGAGTCCCGGGCGTTTCCTTCGGCTCGGACCTCCGCCCCCCGGCCCCGGACCGGGGGGCGGCGATCTCCGGGGCACGGAGGCTCGGCCAGGGGGCGTCCCGCGGCCGCGTCAGCCGGTGGGGCGTCCCGCCGCGAGCAGGTCGGTCACGTCGTCCACCAAGTCGCTGCCGGTCTCCCCGACCCGACCGAGTCGGGAGCGGAAGCCCTCGAGTTCGCGGAAGGCATCGGCGTACACCGCCTGGTCCTCCAGCGGGAGTTGCAGCACCCGCAGGCGTCGGATGTCCACCCGGGAGGAGGTGGACGCATGGCTGCCCGCCCGACGTCCGTTGGAGGGCGCGCGCAGACAGCCGGCGAGGAAGTGGGCGTCCAGCTTCGTCGGATCCACCCGCAGGACGTACAACTGGGGCCCGAGTGCGGTGGGCGGCCCCTCGTGCACCCACGCCTCGAAGGCGCGCAGAACGCCGGCGACCACGACGTCCCCCCGCTCGGCGATCACGGCTGCCGATTCGGCGGGCACGAACCCCCCGGGCCCGTTGTCCGACAACAGGTCGGTGAGGGTCAGGAGGGGGACGGACGGGTTCCCGGCGGTCGTCGTGCCTTCCAACGGCTGTTGTCCCGCGCGCAGTGACAGCGCCCCGGCCTTGACGAGTTCCCCGATGGCGACAGTGGTCCGCGGCGGGCGCCGGTCGAACTCCAGTTCCGACAGTCGCCGGGCACGACGGGCCAGATCCGTCAGCAGTCCCGCCGTGTCCCTCCACGCCCCGGCGAGTTCGGGGCCGGACGGCTCGGTGTTCACCGCTGTGTGGCGGCCGGGGGTCACGTCCACCTCGTCGTCCAGCAGGTCGATGAGGGGAACCCGGACGGCACCGTCCGGCGGGCTCGTCTCCGGCCGGTCGAGAAGTTCCACGGCGGACAGGACGAAGGAACGGAGGGCTTCCCAGTGGGGGCCGGATTCCCGGGGACCGCTCCTCGCGAACCGCGTCGCGTCGACGAGGAGGGCGTCCCGGGCGGGCGGGGCCGCGTCCGGGTCCCCGGGGGTGGCGCGGAGCACCCACAGTTGGAGCGAGACGCTGTGCGGCTGGGCACTGCCGGGCGGCAGCGCCACCACGGCCCGCAGCGCACCGGTGCGCAGCAGGGCCCCCCGGACACGGCGGCCGGCCCTGCGCGAGGCGACGGCGGGGGGCAGGAGGATCACCGCGACCCCGCCGGGGCGGAGATGGGCGAGCAGGTGTTGTACCCAGGCCAGTTCGGGCTCGGTCCGGGGAGGCAGGCCATGCGTCCACCGCGGGTCGGTGGCGAGCTCCTCGTAGCCCCAGTCGCGTTCGTTGAACGGGGGGTTGCACAGCGCGATGTCCACCGTCTCACCGGGGAACGGATCCCGGCGCAGGGCGTCGGCGGTGACGATCTCCGTCCGGGCATCGTCCCCCTCGGTGACGAAGTCCAGTCGAGCGGAGGCCAGGGCGGCGAGGGTGGGGTCGCGATCGCAGGCCGCCACGACCGTGCGGGACACCGGGGACTCCCGCACGAGGGCGGCAGGCAGGTGCCCCGTTCCACAGGCGGGGTCGAGGACGGTGAGTTCCCGGTCGTCCCCGCCGAGACGGGCCTCGAGCGCGATCCGTGCCATGAGGGCCGCGAGGGGCGGGGGAGTGGTGCTCAGTTGGCGCACATGGGTTTCCAGCCACCGTTGGAGCAGGAACTCGAAGGTCTCGCGCGGCCCCTCGGACAGCCCCAGCTCCACCGCCTCGCTCACCACCTTCTCCGCGTGGGGGGAGAGTTCGGTGTGGGGGGTCGGTGTACGGGGCGAGCCCATGCGGCGAGCGGTCTCGGCGACGGCCAGCCCCGACTCGTCCCTGCTACCGAGCGCCTCGAAGCGGGGCCACAGGAGTTCGCGCCCCGCGACGCCGTCGATTTTGCCGTTCTCCCTCAGCCACCCCTCCACCTCCGCCAGGGAGAACTGCGGTCCGGCGTCCGTGCCCCCGATGCGTGCCGGAAAGGAGTCGTGCCGCCGCCGCCAGTTGCTCACCGCCGCACGTCCCACGCCGGCGATCCGGGCGATCTCGGCAAGGCTGACGGGCACGGGCTCGGTGGTACTCATCGACGGTCTCCGATGTGGTGGGGCGCGTGCGGATGGGAGCGGCGGCGGCCGGCACCCGGGCATGGCTTCAGTTGAGAGGCTACTACCCTCATTGACTCAGTTCACAGAGCGACTATCCGGGATAGCCGTGCGAAAAATGTGGAGGGTGGGAGAATGCGGGGAATCACGACGGGAACGGTGCTCCTGGAGCGTTACCGGCTCGAATCGCCGCTCGGTCGAGGCCTGATGGGCCGGGTGTGGCGGGGAAGGGACCTGCGGCTGGAGCGGCCGGTCGCAGTGAAGACCGTGGCGGCGGACCTGCTGGCCGTCCCCGCGAGCCGTGAGGAGGCCCTGCAGCGGTTTCGGAGGGAGGCGAGGGCCGCGGCACGTCTGGACCATCCGAACACGACCACCGTCTTCGACGCGTCGATCACGGACGGCACGTGCTGCCTGGTGATGGAGCTGATCCGGGGCACCACCCTGGAGTTCCTCTTCGACGAGCGGGACGAGGGACGGTTCGACGTCCCCACCGCGGTCGCCGTCGCGGCCCAGTTGTGCGCCGGCCTGTCGGCCGCCCACGCGGCCGGACTCGTCCACCGCGACCTCAAGACCCAGAACGTCATGGTCCGACGCGACGGGATGGTGAAGATCCTGGACTTCGGGTTGGTGAAGGTCCTCGCGGACACCGACCCACGTCTGACCATGACCGGGGAGAGCATCGGCAACATCCTGTGCGCGTCACCCGAGCTGCTCTCCGGAGGAGAGCGGCTGGACGGGCGCAGCGACCTCTACGCGGTGGGCTGTCTGCTGCACCACATGCTTACCGGCGGGACGCTCTTCGCCACCGACCGACCGGCGCTGTTGGTCACCCATCATCTGACCTCCTCCCCGCCACCGGTGGCGGACTCCGGCGTTCGGGTCCCGCGGGAACTGCAGGAGCTGATCACCGCGCTCCTCGCCAAGAGTCCCGGGGACCGTCCCGCCTCCGCGGCCGAGGTGTACGAGGCCCTGGTGCCCCATCTCCCTGCTCCCCTGCCGGGAGCGGCGACTTCCCCGGGGTTTCGCGAGGACCCCCGCCGCCCCTTCCTCGTGCCCCAGGGGCCGAGTCCGGTGTGAGCGTTGGGGAACGACGGGAAGCAGTGGAAAAATCGTCCCGCCGGCCGGTCGGCGGGGTTCCCGGTCCGACCCGGCGGAACGAGGGGCGCGGTGGGCGCCGGGAGTGGGGAGGGGCGCGATGGGGCGGAGTCTCGGACGGTACGAGCTCACCCGGGAGTTGGGCCGTGGTGGCATGGGCGTCGTTTGGGCGGCGCGGGATCGGGAGAACGACCGCGAGGTGGCGGTGAAGCTCCTCGCCCCCCGTGGCGCGAACGCGGACCTCACCACGTTGGAGCGCCGCTTCCTCCGCGAGATCCGGATCACCGGTCGGCTGAACCACCCGGGCATCCCCGCCCTCCACGATCACGGGAACCACGGGGGCGAGTTGTACCTCGTCATGGATCTCGTGCCCGGCGACGCGCTGGACGCCGTCCTGAAGAACGAGGGCCCGCTGCCCGTCGAGCGGGCCGCGGACATCGTCCGACGGACGGCCGAGGTGCTCGCCCACGCCCACGAGCAGGGTGTCGTCCACCGCGACCTCAAGCCCTCGAACCTGATGGTCACGCCCGACGGGGACATCAAGGTCCTCGACTTCGGCGTCGCCGCCGCCCTCGATCCGCAGCCCGGAGAGACCCGCTTCACCTCGTCGAACGTCACCCCCGGCACCGTGGTGTACATGGCCCCCGAGCAGGCGATGGGGCGGACCGAGCCCGCCGCGGACCTGTACTCGCTGGGCTGCGTCCTGTACGAACTGCTCACCGGGGCGCCGCCCTTCGTCTCCGCGAGCCCGTTCATGCTCTACCACCACCACGCGCAGGATCCCGTGCCGGCGCTCGACGAGCGCCGGCACGGCGTCCCGGCCGGACTGCGGGAGCTGACGGAGGCGCTCCTGGAGAAGAAGCCGGAGAACCGGCCGGCCTCCGCGGCCGAGGTGGTGGCCCTGGCCGCCGCGTGGGCGCCCGAACCGGCGCGTTCCCCGGGGCGGACGCGGATCCCGCACCCCCGGCTGGCCGAGATCGACGGCCTGCGCCTCCGCGGGCGCCCCGCCGACGCCCTGCGCGGATACGAGGATCTCCTGTCAGGCGCGGGTGCCGCCGGCGACCTCGGACGGGCCGACATCCTGGCGGCCCGGGTCGGGCGCGCCCTGTGCGCGGGGGCGCTCGGCCGCACGCGTGAGGCGCTGGACGAGTTGGAGTCGGTCCTCGCCGAACAGCGCGAGCTCCCGGGGCCCGATGACGCCGCCGTACTGGACACGCGGTACGAGATCGCCGTACTGCTGGCCCGTGCGGGCGAGCGCTCCGTCGCCGGTGAGATGCTCGAGCGCCTCGCGATCGACGAGGACCGTGTCCTGCCCGACGGTGACGCCCGGAGCCGCCGTGCCCGCGCCCTGCTCGAACGGTTGCGCCGCATCGCATGAGCCGGCCCGCGAACGAATTTCTGTAACCTCAGTTCACGGATAATACTGCATGTTACTCTGCGAACGCATTGTCCGGAGGGGCACGGGGAACCGCCCGCGGACCGCAGGCCACACCGAGGGGGAACAGTACCCATGACGCCGACAGCCCAACGGGAAACCGTGCGCACCGAGTCGGAGCGCCTCCCCCGGGAGGGGGACCTCGTCGAGGTGCGCGGCCAGTCCTGGGTGGTGGCCCGGGCCGAGCCCTCCCCGCCCCGTGACGGCGCGTCCCGAACCGCCACCCTCGTACACCTCCAATCCGTCGCCGACGGCCGCTTCGGGGACACCCTCTCCGTCATCTGGGAGGTCGAACCCGGCCGCCGCGTCCTGCCCGCCGGTTCCCTCCCGGACGCCTCCACCGGCGCCTACGACCCCCCGGCCCGCCTCGCCGCCTTCCTGGACGCCGTCCGCTGGTCCGCCGTCGCCTCGGCCGACACCAGGACCCTCCAGGCCCCCTTCCGCTCCGGCGTCGCGGTCGAGCCCTACCAGCTGGAGCCGGTCTCCCGCGCCGTCGGCGCGCCCCGCGTCAACCTCCTCCTCGCCGACGACGTGGGCCTCGGCAAGACCATCGAGGCCGGCCTCGTCGTCCAGGAACTCGTGCTGCGCGGCCGGGCCCGGCGCGCCATGGTGGTCTGCCCCGCCGGCCTCACCCTCAAATGGCGCGACGAGATGGCCGAGAAGTTCGGCCTGGAGTTCACCATCGTGGACTCCGAGCACTGCGCCCGCCTGCGCCGCACCCACGGCACGGCGGCCAACCCCTTCCGCGTCCACCCGCTCACCATCGTCTCCCTGCCCTGGCTGCGCGGCCGGAAGGCCCAGCGTCTCCTCGACGAGGTCATCGACACCCCCGGCGGGAGCGGCGACGGCGAGCACAAGCGCTTCTTCGACCTCCTCGTCCTCGACGAGGCCCACCACGTGGCGCCCGCCGCGCCCAAGCAGGTCTACGCGGTCGACTCCCAGCAGACCAAGCTGATCCGGCGCCTCGTCCCGCACTTCGAGCACCGCCTCTTCCTCTCCGCCACCCCGCACAACGGCTACCCCGAGTCCTACACCGCCCTCCTCGAACTCATCGACGACCAGCGCTTCGCCCGCGGCGTCGACCCCGACCGGGAGGCCCTGCGGGACACCGTCGTGCGCCGCCTGAAATCCGCGGTCACCCGGGCCGACGGCACGCCCCGCTTCCACACCCGCCGGACGCTGGAACACCCCGTCGACTACACCCCGCGGGAGCGGGAGATCCACCGCCTGCTCGGCGAGTTCGCCGAACTGCGCCGCGCGAAACTGGCCCCGAGGGCCCGGGGCGGGCGCCGGGCCACCGACCTGGTGACCCTGCTGCTGAAGAAGCGTCTGTTCTCCTCCCCGGCGGCGTTCCTGCACACCGTCCGGGTCTACCTCTCCCACCTGGAGGACACCGCCCCCGGCCGGGGCCACGCGGCGGCCGACGAGGTCCCCGAGTGGCTGGAGGAGTTCGCCGACCTGGTGGCCGACCTCGACGACACCGGCCTGGCCGAGGCCGAGGACGACGCGCTCACCCGCTCCACCTCCCTCACCCCCGCCGAGGACGGCCGCGAACTCGACCTGCTGCGCGACATGGAGCGCTGGGCCCTCACCCACGAGGCCGCCCCCGACTCCAAGGCAGCCGCCCTCATCGGCCTGCTCAAGGCCGTCTGCCGCACCTCCGACGGCGGCCACTGGACCAACGAACGGGTCGTCGTCTTCACCGAGTACCGCGACACCCAGGAGTGGCTCCACGACCTCCTGCGGCAGGAGAGGCTCACCGACGGCGGCCGGGTCGAGCTCCTGCACGGCGGCCTGTCCGCCGAGGAACGCGAACGCGTCCGCCTCGGCTTCCAGACCGACCCCTCCCGCCCCGAGGGCAGGGTCCGCGTCCTGCTGGCCACCGACGCCGCCGGCGAGGGCATCGACCTGCAGAACCACTGCCACCGCCTGATCAACTACGACATCCCCTTCAACCCCAACAAACTCGAACAGCGCATCGGCCGCGTCGACCGCTGGGGCCAGACGGAGGACCCGGAGATCACCCACTTCATCGGCTCCGGCTGGGAGCGGGCACAAGCCGGCTCCTACGAGGCCGACCTGGAGTTCCTCTCCCGCGTCGCCCGGAAGGTCGCCCGCATGGAGCACGACCTCGGCTCCGTCAACGCCGTCCTCGCCGACGCCGTGCAGCGCCGCATGACCGGCGACACCACACCCGTCGACATCGACAACGCCCGCCCCAGGACGATCAGGGGCCGCCGCACCGGCGGCGAGGTGGCGCCCGACCAGAACGTCACCGCGCAGACCAAGCGGCTCGCCGACCAGTACGGGGAGACGGTGACCGTCCTCGGCCTCACCCCCGCCAACGTCAAGCGGGTCGTGGACACCGCCCTGGAGCTGGACCACCAGCCGCCCCTCCTGCCCTCCACCTTCCGCGCCGAGGACTTCGAGCCGGGCGACCTCTTCGAGGTCCAGCCGCTCTCCGGCAGCTGGGAGCGCGCCACCCGGGGCCTGGCCCACAAACTCCGGGAGGGCGAGCAGCGACCCCTGACCTTCTCCCCGGCCGTCGCCGCCCGGGGCCGCGAGGACATCGTCCTCGCCCACCTCAAGCACCCCCTGGTCGCCCTCTCCACCCGCCTGCTGACCGCCGCCGTCTGGAACGCCGACGGCGTCGGCCTCCACCGCGTCACCGCCGTCGTCTCCGACGACCCGGCCCTCACAACCACCCTGGTCTCCGCCTACGCCCGCTACGTCCTGGTGGGCACCGACGGCACCCGCCTGCACGAGGAGGTTTTGTACGCGGGCGGTTGGTTCGGCGACACCGGACGCTTCCGCCGCTGGGAGTCGGTCAACGAACAGGGCCGCGTGCTCTCCCGGGCTCTCACCGCGGGCACCGAGGCGGCCCCCCACCTGCGCGGGGAACTCACCGGTGCCTGGCCGAGGCTCCGCGACCCCCTCTACCGCTCCCTGGAGGCCCGCGCCGCCGAACTCGGCCGCCAACTGGAGAGCCGCCTCGCCGACCGCCGGGCCGAGGAGGAACGCCGCATCACCGCCACCCTCGACCGCTTCGAGGCGAGCCTGCGCGCCAAACTCAGGGAGGAGGGCGACGGGGAGGGCGAACAACTCGCCCTCGTCTCCACCCACGAGCTGACCGGCCACGAACGCCGCCAGTTCGAGGACGACCGCCGACGGTGGCGCGAACGCCTCGACGGCCTGCCCGCCGAACGCGACCGCGAGCTCGCCGCCATCGCCGCCCGCTACCGCGAGCCCCGCTCCCACCTCTTCCCCGCCGCCGTCGTCTTCGTGATCCCCGCCGAGGAGGCCCGCCGATGAGCACCCGCCGTCCCGTGAACCGTGGAATGGCCGCCGCGAGGGCCCGTGCCGTCGACGGTCGCCTCCAGCACCAGGAGTGGCTCGACCTCACCGAGGTCTCCGGCCCCTTCCTCACCATGCCCGTCCTGCTGCGCGCCTGGCCCCAGCTCGACCCGCTGGAGAAGGACGAACGCGCCCGCCTGCGCGCCCGCCACGCCGACTGGCAGACCGACCCGAGGGCCGGCCGCGACGAATGGGTCGCCCACCTCCTGGGCCGACTGCTGGGCTGGGGGGACGCCCTGGCCCTTCGCCGGGGCGACGCCGAGCACCACGGCCTGGACTGCCTGACCCTGCGCGTCCCGGAGCACGACACCGAGGTGCGCCCCGACTTCGCGCTCGTCGAGCCCGGCGCGGACCTCGCCGTCGAGCCGGACGCGGAGTCCGCCGCCAAGCGGGTGCGGCTGCTCGGCCTCACGGTCCCGACCGGCACGGTGCCCACCGCCCGCACGGGTGGCGCCGGCGAGTGGACCGCGTCCCCCGCCGACCGCCTGGCCCGCCTCCTGCGCCACCACGGCGTGCCCCTGGGCCTGGTCACCGACGGCCGCTGGTGGTGCCTGGTGTGGGCACCGGTCGGCGGCGTCACCACCACCGCCGTCTTCGACGCCATCGGCTGGAACGAGGCGGCGGAACGCAACGTCGTCCGCGCCTTCTCCTCCCTGCTATCCCGCCGCCGCTTCTTCGAATACGACGAGGCCGACACCCTCGTCGGCCTGCTCAAGGAGAGCCTCGCGGCCGGCGAGGACGTCACCGAGGCCCTGGGCGTCCAGGTCCGCCAGGCGGTGGAACTCCTCGTCGACGCCATCGGCCGCGCGGACGCGCGCGCCATGGAGAACGGCGCCCCCGGCCTGCACGCGAGCGGAGTGGGCGCGGGCGAGGTCTACCGGGGCTCGGTCGCGGTCATGATGCGCCTGGTCTTCCTGCTCTTCGCGGAGGAGCGCGGCCTGCTGCCCGCCGACAACGAGGTGTACGCCCGCTCCTACTCCGCCCGCTTCCTGCGCGACGAACTCAAGGCCCGCGCGGACGAGGAGGGCGAGACGGCGCTGGAGCACACCACCTCGGCGTGGCACCGGCTGATCGCCCTCTTCCACGCCGTGCACGGGGGAGTGGACCACCCCGGCTCCGGCTTCCACCTCCCCGCCTACGACGGCTCGATCTTCGACCCCGAGACATACCCCTGGCTGGAGCGCACCACCCCGCTGCTGCCCATCGACGACCGCACGGTCCTGCACATGCTCCGCGCCGTGCAGGAGGTCCGGGTCGGCAAGGGCAAACAGCGCGAGGTCCGCACGCTGAGCTTCCGCGCCCTGGACGTCGAGCAGATCGGCTACGTGTACGAGGGCCTCCTCTCGTACGACGGACGCCGGGCCACCGAGCACATGGTCGGACTCATCGGCCCGGCGGGCCTCGAACACGAGGTGCCGCTGCGGGAGCTGGAATCCCTGGCGGCGAAGGCCGGCGGCTCGGTGAAGACGCTGGCGAAGTCCATCCACGAGAAGTGGAAGGACCCCAAGCCCCCGGCCACCGCCGGACAACTGGAGAAGCGCCTCGCCTCGCTCGGCACCGAGGCCGCGGCCGAGGCCCGACGCCGGCTCAACGCCGTCACCAAGGACCCGGCCCTCACCGACCGCCTGCTGCCGTTCGTCGGCATCCTGCGGGAGGACCTGCGCGGCCTGCCGACGGTCATCCCCAACGGCACCCTGTACGTCACCGAGTCCTCGCTGCGGAAGAACACGGGCACCCATTACACGCCCCGCTTCCTGGCCGAGGAGGTCGTCCTGCACGCCCTGGAGCCCCTGGTGTACGAGCCCGGGCCGCTCCGGACGGCGGACAAGGGGGAGTGGCGGCTGAAGTCGCGTGACGAGATCCTCGACCTGAAGGTCGCGGACATCGCGATGGGCTCGGCGGCGTTCCTGGTGGCGGCCTGCCGCTACCTCGCCGACCGGCTGATCGAGGCGTGGGAGAAGGATGGCCGCGCGGACGCGGCGGCCTACCGGGCCGGCCGGTCCGTCGACGCCGTGACGGCGGCCGACGCCGAACAGGACCCCGTGGTCGTCGAGGCCCGCCGCCAGATCATCGAACACTGCCTGTACGGCGTGGACATCAACCCGATGGCCGTGGAGATGGCCAAGCTGTCGCTGTGGCTGGTCTCCATGGACCCGGGCCGCCCGTTCACCTTCCTGGACGACCGCTTGGTGTGCGGCGACTCCCTGCTCGGCGTGCACACCATGGAGCAGATTCGTGCGGAGCACCTCAGACCGAGCCGGAAGCGCAGCCTGTTGACACAGCAGGTGGACGAGCGTGCGGAGGTATTGAAGCTGAAGGCCAGAGAGCTCAAAGAGCTTCGTTTGGCCATCACCTCGGTCAAGGGCGTCGACCTTCCCGCCCTGCGACGGAAGCGGGAGCGGCTGGCGGAAGTCAACCGGCACTCGGCACGTTTGCGTCTCGTGGGGGACCTGCTCGCGGGTGCTGCTCTGGCAACCTGTGCCTCGGGACGGGTTCCGTGGTACGCCGAGGACGGGGGCAAGCGTCTGAGGGACCTCTTCCCCCGGGCGGAACTCATCGTCGAGAAGATCATCGACGAACAGGTGCCCGCTGACGCCCCCACGGTGCTGACCGCTCGCGAGACAGCACAAGCATGGCTTTCCTCCGAGCTGCCGGAGGGCAGCTTGGAGCGACGTCCGGTGCACTGGCCGCTGGCCTTCCCGGAGGTGTTCACCGAACACGGAGGCTTTGACGCGATCATCGGTAACCCGCCCTTCCTCGGCGGCCAGAAGCTCACCGGCACGATGGGCGAGGCGTACCGCGAGTACATGGTCGACTACCTTGCCAACGGCAAGCGAGGTAGCGCCGACCTCGTCGCCTACTTCGAGCTCCGCGCCCACCAGCTCCTCAACCATCGAGGACAGACCGGGCTCATTGCCACCAACACCCTGGCCCAAGGTGATACGCGAGAGGTAGGGCTCGACCAACTGGAAACGAGGTCCACCATCCGGCGGGCGATCAAGAGCGCGAGATGGCCCTCGAAGTCGGCCGCGCTGGAGTACTGCGCTGTATGGACCACGGTGCCGGCAGTTGCCGAAGGAGCGGCACGAATCCTTGATGGTGAGCAGGTCAGGGGCATCACGACCTCCCTGGACCCACAGTCGAGGGTGACAGGACGACCGCACCGGCTGGTAGCAAACGCAGGGAAATCGTTCCAGGGCTCGATCGTCCTGGGGAAGGGGTTCATTCTGTCGCCGGAGCAGGCCGAGGACCTGATCCAGCGGGATACCCGCAACAAGGACGTGCTCTTCCCCTACCTCAACGGGGAGGACCTCAACTCGCGGCCGGACTGCTCGGCAAGCCGCTGGGTGATCAACTTTCACGACTGGCCCGAGGAGCGGGCGCGCGAGTACCCGGAAGTATTCGACATCGTCGAACGGTACGTGAAGCCCGAACGCATGAAGGTTAAGCACAGTAAGAACGCCCGCCAGAAATGGTGGTTGTACGAGCGCAGTAGGTCAGACTTGTATTCCAAGATCCGCAGTCTTGATCGTGTCCTGGCGGTAGCACGCGTCAGTAAGACTGGTTTGCCCGTTTTTATCCCTACGGGGCAAGTGGCAAGCGAGCAGGTCGTTATTTTTGCAACAAGCCATCCCTCGTCACTTGCTCTGCTCAACAGTGGTATCCATAGGGCCTGGGCGATTTATCGAGGGTCTAGCCTAAAGGGTGATCTTCGCTACACCCCCTCTGATATTTACGAAACCATGCCCATTCCCTCCAAATTTGAAGAGCTGAACAAGGTGGGAGAGAAGCTTGACCTGCACCGCCGCGCCATCATGAAGGGGCGCCAAATTGGCCTGACTAAGCTGTACAACCTAATGCATGACAGTAGCGTGAATGATCTTGACATTAGACAACTCAGGGAGCTTCATCAAGAAATTGATGTGATCACGGTTCAGTGCTACGGCTGGAATGACCTACAGTTGTGTCACTCATTTTTTCAATCCCGAAACGGAGAGCGCTTTGGGTTGCCGGCATTCGTAAGTGTAGAGGTTGTGGATCGCTTGACGGAGATGAACTTGACAGAGGTGGCCTCACCTGGAGCTTCTCGACTTTTTTGAAGAATTTCTAAAACAGTACTCCACCGCCCACTTCAAGTCTCTTCTGTGATTTTCCTTCCTTGTGGTTTAGCTCTAGCAGCCTGTCTAGGATTTCAATCCTGGTTTTCGCGGGGAAAGTGAAGCGAACACCTTGACGGGTATCGAAGAAGTCGTGCTCCAGTGAAATATCTTCCCACCCGTACGCTTGGGCTACTACCTCATTTACCTCACGGTGAAATCTTCGAATACTTGTGATGTCAAGATCGATGATGTTTGGGTCGTGAATCAAATTGTAAAGTTTCGTCAGGCCCAACTGGCGATCCTGCATTACGAGGCTGCGGAAATCCGCCAATCTGATTCCACTCGAATCCATGGCGGACGTGGCTTCGACCGGATGAGGCATTGTCTCGTACACGTCGGATGGCGTGTAGCGAATCCTGGTTTCCAGGGTGGAGGCCTGCGCCTCGACCCAAGCGCCATGGATACCACTGTCAAGCAGTGCCAGGTGGCTCATCTCCGACGTGGCAAAGATTCCGAGCATGTGTGAAAAGACCTGACCGGTCGGCACAGCAACAGGCATGACGGTGCGCGATACAAGGGCTACCGCCAGGACACGATCCTGTCCTCGCAAAGCTTTGAGCATGGCCGGACGCTTCTCCGCGTACTGCCACCAGTAGTCGCGGTATACCTTGCGGTTGTTCTTCATGCGTTCGGGCTTCACGTACCGTTCGACGATGTCGAATACTTCCGGGTACTCGCGCGCCCGCTCCTCGGGCCAGTCGTGAAAGTTGATCACCCAGCGGCTTGCCGAGCAGTCCGGCCGCGAGTTGAGGTCCTCCCCGTTGAGGTAGGGGAAGAGCACGTCCTTGTTGCGGGTATCCCGCTGGATCAGGTCCTCGGCCTGCTCCGGCGACAGAATGAACCCCTTCCCCAGGACGTATGAGCCGATGTAGGCCCCCGGTCGCTTGCCTCTTTTCCCTGATACCAGCCGAATGCCCAAGGGGGATTTCAGGGCACTAGTGGAGAAGTTCAAGTCAATTTATGAACGACTAGTTTCTCTTCGGGTGATGGGTGCACACTCTTCTTCTATGGTTCTTGCTGAGTTCATCGCTGCGCAGCGTGCTGACGGATACTCGAACAACACCATCGGCGCCAGAGTCCGTTGCATCCGTGCCATAGCCAGAGCCGCTCTCGTCCGGGTTGAGGAACTGACGGTGCGGCATGTAATGAGCTACTTCGCGTCACGCCCTCTCAAGCCATGGTCTCGTCGGACGTACTTGAACCATCTGCAATCTTTCGGTAAATGGAGAGGAGTGGACCTTGTGACCGGCATACGTAAACCTCCGGCCCCGCGCTCCACTCCCAATCCTCTAGCGGAAGAGGAGCTGGGACGGTTGATGACCAGTGCCAGAGGACCTCATCGGGCCTGGGTGTTACTGGGGGCCTTCTGTGGGCTTCGCGCACATGAAACGGCCAAGATCAGGCGTGAAGACATCTCGATACTCAACGAGGGAGAGGTGATCCTGCGAGTACAGGGTAAGGGTGGGCGAGTTGACACAGTGCCGATACCTCCGGTCGTCGTCCGTGCGCTGAACCTGTCCGGCGGCGGCCGACTGTGGGATGGAATAAGCCCGGAGCGGATATCGCGCACCATCGCCGGTATTGCGGCCAAGCACGGTATCCGGATGCGGTATCACCAGCTCAGACACCGGTTCGGCACAGCTGTGTATCGAGCGTCCGGACGGGACCTCCTGTTGACCCAGCGCCTCATGCGTCATGCCTCACCTGCGACCACTGCTGGTTATGCGGCGGTGGCTGACGATCAAGTCCATTCCGTGGTGAGCGCTCTACCGGGAGCCGACCCAGACAGCCTGGCAAAACGATCTCGAAAACGTCGTGTCATCGCTTGTGCATCTTGCGGTGGCTGAGGGGCGGGTGAGATCGGGAAATAGCACGTCTTCATCAGGCACGGGTCTACTCCTGCGTGATGCAAAACGAGGGGTGCCTGTCCTCTCTATTTCGCGGTGTATGCCGCGAACGCAGACCATTCCACCCGGCCGACCCGTAGTGTCGGCCCGACGCCCGCGACCTTGGAGTCCCGTACATATACGACATTACGGCCCACGGTCACCTCGACGCAGTCGCCGCCGCTCGTCCCGCTGTAGCTGCTCTTGAACCATGTCGGTTCGCTCGCATGAGTGGTGTACCGATCGGTGCTCATAGCTCCCCTGCCATGCGCTGGATGAGACGGGCGGACTCCTCGGTGCTGAGAGCCTGTGTCCGCAGCATCCCATACCGCAACCAGAACTCGCTGATCTCGTCTCGATCGGACCTGACGGTGACGACATCCTGCGCTTCCACATAGACGTGTCGTGTGCGATCTGTCGATTCCAGCAGCACCATGGGCCCGTTGAGGCCGCTGTGGGCGCCCCGGGTGGCCGGCATGACCTGGACCTCGACGTTGCGCCTCCGGGCACACTCCACCATGTGCTCCAACTGTGGGCGCATCACGGTGCTGTCTCCCACCACGCGTTGAAGCGCGTCTTCCTCCACGACGAACACGAAGACGATTGTGGGGTTCGTGCGGGTCAACAAGGCCTGGCGGGCCAGGCGGGCCGCCACTCGGTGTTCGATGGTCTCCTCATCCAGGGGAGGGAAGTGGGCTTCAAGCAACGCCTGGGCGTATGTCTCGGTCTGTAGGAGACCGGGGATGAGCAGAGGATCGTAGGAGAACCTGCTGAGGGCCTCGGCCTCCAGCAACGAGACATTGCGGAAGAAGCGGGGAAGTTTGGCGCGGTCCACCTCGTCCTGGAGGACTTCCAGGACCCCGCCCGCCTCCAGCACCCGATCCGCCGCCCTGGTGAAGGCGGCCTTCGCGGGACGTCGCCCCTGTTCGACGGAGGCGACCTGTTCGAGCGAGTAGCCGATGGCCTCGCCGAGTTCCTGTTGGTTGAGTCCGGCCCGCTTGCGCAGGTGCTGGAGCAACCTGCCGTACGCCGACCACGCTCCCGGCAGTTCGGTCCCCTCTTCCCTGGCCTTCGTCGCGCGCCCGTTCCGCTCGTCCCGTACCGCCTTCACCGCATCCCACACCCTTCCGTGCCTGCGCGGCGCCCCACCGACCGCCGCCCGTGTCACCCTCACGCCACCGGGGACGTGTTCAACGCGGTACATCGGAACCGGGACACGGCCCGGACCCGTACAAAGCCCGTACAGGGATGGCGTCGGCATGTTCGCGGTGCTCCGGGCCTTCCGTACGGTGGTGGGGAGGTACGGCTTTTCGACCTGGCCGGCGTGGAGTTTCCGCCCCCACGGTGGGACCGTGACAGCGCAACAGACCGCCGACGGGGCACGGCCGCCCCACCCCCCGACCCACCACCTGAGCCTGAGCCTCAGCGGCACGCGACGTGGTGCCCGGCTCGCTCGGCTGCTCGCCGTTCAGCAGTTCACGGAGTGGACCGGCCTGCCGTACGCCTCCGACACCGTTCAGGCTGTCGCCCTCGTCACCGCCGAGTTGGCCGCCAACGCCGTCGCCCACGGCAGCCCTCCCGGCCGTGACTTCCGACTCGGGCTGCTTCTGCTGTCCGAGCCCGTTCCCGTGGTCCGGATCGAGGTGACCGACACCCGTCCCGAGCGCCGTCCCTCCCGCCTCGCGGATCACGGGGCACCGGACTTCGAGTCGTCGTCGGGCCGTGGCCTGCTCCTGGTCGAGGCCCACGCGGAACGCTGGGGGTGCGAGACCCGTGACGCGGAGACGAAAACCGTCTGGGCCGAGGTGCGCCGCGAGAGGTGAGGACCTCTCCCCGCGCCTCCCGCCGGGCGGGCCGGGCCGACACCGGCGGCTCCGCGCCCCGGATATGCACGTGCCGCCCCCTCCCGATACCCCGGTGTCGGGAGGGGTGCGGCGGGTGGTACGGGCCATACTGGGGCCATGCTTCTTCCCGGCGATCAGTTGTCGCCGCTCCACCACCACCTCCTGCGGGAGCTGGACCTCGGTGACCTCCCGGCCCCCGACACCTCGCCGGAGTCCTACACGGCCCGGGGCCTGGACCCGGACGCGGTCCGGGACGTCCTGCCGTTCCTGAAGTGGACCGGGTTGGTCGAGCGGCCGGACGGTGACGGGGGCACCGTCCGGCTCACCCCGTTGGGAGCGGCGACCAGGCTCGACGCCGAGTGCGACGGGTTGGCCGAACGCCTGGGCGCGGTGGTGTCCTTCGCCGACACCATCTCCCGGGGAGCGGCCCCCCGTCTCGCCGCCCATGCCCTGCGGTGCCTCGCGGACGGCACCTGGACCCTGGAGCAGGCAGAAGCCCACGTCCGCACGGGAGGGCCGGGCGGCGACGCCTCATGACTCGTCCGACCGGCCGAAGTCCAGCACGACGCGACGCCGGGCACGGTCCGCCCCCGGCTGCGGGGGCAGCACACCCGCCGAGGTCAGCTCGGCGACGGTGACCACCGGCGATCCCACGATCTTCGTGGTGAGCGCCTGCTGGGCGGGGGCGAGGTCGGTCAGCCGCCGCAGGACGGACAACAGCTCGATCAGCTCCTCCGTCCACACGCTCGGCCAGGCCGTCACGTGGATGTCGTCCAGAGGGCTGGTCCTGCGGCTGGTGGGGGAGGCCTTCCGGTAGCCGAACCACTTCTTGACGACGTTCATGCCGCCGACCTCGTAGGCCCACACCTCCGGCGGGACACCCGTGAAGGCGCCCGGCCCCACGCGCAGCGTGCCGGACTCCTCGTCGTACTCCACCTTCTCGGGGACGGCCGCGCCGATCGGGGCCGTGTACCGCACCTGCCGTGGATCGCCCGCCGGGAACCCGACGCCATCCCGGTCGGACGCCGGCTCCTCCGGTGGGGCACCGGCCTCGCCGTAAGTCACCGCCCACAGGAACTCCCGGCCGAGGCGGACCGCTTCGCGCCACAACCCCGGGTCACGGGTGAGCGGCAGCCGGACGCCGGGGGTGAGGAGCTCCTCGGCGAACTGCTCGGTGAAGGCGCTGTGCCCGGCGACGGCCACGGCGTAGGCTGCGAGATCGTGCACCGTCACCTCCTCCAGCCCCAGAACCCCGGCCAGGTGCCGGAGCAGACCGGTGGGGACGTTGCCGCTGCCGTCCGGATGGAGAACCGGATGCACCCTGCCACCCCGGCCGTTGAAGTGATGGGTGTCGGGCAGCAGTGCGGTCGCCACCAGGGCGGGACCGCTGTGAATGACGTGGCTGCTCTGCTGGTTGAGAAAGACCTGGCCGGGTTGCAGGGATTCCCACAGGCTTGTCCGGGGCCGGTCCATGACTCGATGGTCGGCGATGAGCCATTGTCGATCGAAGCTTCGCAGAGCGATGCGTAGGAGATGGGGGCGAGTGTCCCTCTCTCCAATGATGGTTCGGTCGGGATGTGGGTGTCCCGGCAGGCAACTCACCCGCTGATCGAGTTGCCGTCCCTCCGTCTCCTTGAACAGAACGGCCTTGACCTCAGGGTCCTCCTCCGCCAGGAGACGGGCCCAACGGTGCCGCAGAACCGAGGTGGACGGCGAGTTCACCCACCCCCTGTTGGTGGTGATGCCGAGACTCCCCCAGGGGAACAGGTCGTTCAACTCCGGATAGTCGTCCCACCCGGACAGCGACGCCGGGGTGAAGGGGCGGAAGCCCCGGGAGTGCGTCTCCCGCCACTCGCCGTCGTCCAGGCGCAACTCCCGCAGTTGGGCGAACTTCTCCGTCCGCCTGCCGTGCAGGGAGCGGTAGTGGACGCGGGCCGGGGTGTGGGCGTCGTGGTCCGCGCGCCGCACGAAGACGCAGATCGACAACGGCTGCGCCACGTGCGGGAAGACGCGGGTGGCCACGTCCGAGCGCTGCCCCTCGGGAGAGAGGTTGATGATCCACCCCTCGTCGCACGTCCTGCGCAGGTACTCGCGCATCCCGCGTCCGGCGGGGCCGGTGGCGAAGGCGGACGGGGTGATGAAGCAGACGACGCCGTGCCGGTCGTCCCCGTGGGCGTCGAAGACCTTCCAGGTGGCCCAGCGCCAGAAGTAGACGTACATGTTCTTGAGCGCGTGCTCGTACCGGCCGTTCCCCGGGAGCCGGAAGTCGTCCAGGGGAGGGCGGCCCTGGCCCTTCACCCGCTTCTCGATCCAGCCCCCGCGGTTCTCGGCCTTGTCGTCGTACGGCGGGTTGGAGATGACCACGGTGACGGGGACGTTGGCCTTGACGTGGTTGGCCCGGGCCCGTGACCTGGAGAGGGCCGCGTAGGTCGAGGCGAACTGTTCGTCCTGGACGTACGGGTCGTCGAGGGTGTCCGTGACGTAGAGCTTGAGACCTTCCGCGGGGAGCCGGGCACCGTGCTTGCGCAGCAGGTCGGCGGCCCGCAGTTCGGCGACGGCGAAGGGACCCATCTGGAGCTCGAAGCCGTAAAGGCGCTCGGCGAGGCGACCGATCGCGTCGGGGGCCATGGCGTCGCCGTACCGCTCGGCGGCCCGGCGGGCGACCCGCTCGATGACGGTGTGC
The DNA here is from genome assembly GCF_014141525.1 of Streptomyces calidiresistens. Lineage (GTDB taxonomy): Bacteria > Actinomycetota > Actinomycetes > Streptomycetales > Streptomycetaceae > Streptomyces > Streptomyces calidiresistens. The sequence goes on along the minus strand of NZ_VKHS01000004.1, from coordinate 1,161 downwards.
AGGTAGGTGCCGGTGCCCATCGCGGGATCGACGATGTGCACGCTCTCGTCACCGTAGCCGCGTGCCTTCCCCAGTCGGGTGCGCAGCACCTCCTCGGTGAGGCGGACCATCTCCTCGACCACCTGGTGCGGCGTGTAGTAGGAGCCGCTGCGCTGGCGGAGGCGGTCGTCGTAGACGGAGAGGAACGACTCGTACAGGTGGAGGTAGGCGTCCCGGTTGCCGTTCCGGATGGTCTCCCAGTCGACCCCCTCGATGGTCCGGGCGAGCAGGTCCAGGGTCACCGTGAACCGGTCGTTGACGTTGTCGGTGAGCAGCTGGAGCGCCTTGCCCATCAGAGCGTGATCGGCGTGGAGCAGGCGGCCGATCTCGTGGAATCCGGTTCCGCGCAGCGGGATGCGTTCGGTGCGGGCGAGCAACAGCGCGAAGGTGACGGTCTGGGCGTAGCCGTCGGCGAAGGTGGCGTCGTCGGCGGTGGGGAAGAGCAGCCGACGCCAGTCGCCGCGCAGGCCGGTGAAGGGGCGGTCGCCCGGGTTCGCCTCGTCGTCGCCGAGCCGCGCCTCCGCCCGCAGCTGGTCCCGCACGGCCTCGCGCAACAGGCGGCACAGGGGGGCGATGTGCTGGACGAGGACGGAGACCCGCCGGATCGTCGGGGGACTCCAGCACAGGACCGCCTGAAGCAGCGCGTCGAGGGCGGCGGGGTCGCTCGCGGCCAGCTTCCCGCCGGCGCTTTTCAGGGGGCCGGGGAGCACGACCTCCTCGCCGAGCTGAACACCGTGGCGGAAGACGCGCCAGTGCGTGCCGTTGGTGTAGAGGAGGTTGGGCAGGTCGCGCAGGCGTTCCCACTGCTTCCTGTCGTGGCCGGTGAAGGAGTCGGGGTCGATGTTCTTCCCGGGCCGCTTGACCTCGATGTAGCCGGTGATGTCCGCGCCGACGCGGACGGCGTAGTCCGGTCGCACCCGCAGGTGGGGGATGCGGGTCTCCGGGTGCCAGGTGACCCCGGACAGACGGTGGTGCGCGGCCACCGCGTGGAACAGCTGCTCCAGCGGGGTGCGGATGGCCGCCTCGCGGTCACCGGGGCCGGTCAGGTTCCGTTTGCACTCCGCCCCGAAGACGGACACGGCGTCCCGGAGCCACTGAAGGCGTGCGTCGGTCATCGGATCG
>NZ_VKHS01000399.1 GCF_014141525.1 Streptomyces calidiresistens | reverse complement strand
GGTTCTTTCCCTCCCGTACTTGAAAAGAGCCGCAGGTTCACCGACCGTCGGAAAACCGCCGCCCGGTGAACCGACCACCGGCAACCGGCACACCGGACCGCTGTCCACCCTGCTCCGGCGGGGTCGAGGTTCGCCTCCGGTTCCGTCCTCGGTGCTGCCGAGTGGGGAGTCCGCAGCCCGTCGCGCGGCTCGCTCATCCCGGGGCGGTCCCTGCTCGGAGCAGACCTGCACGAGTACCGTCGTTCCGCCCTCACCCCCCTCGGCGCGCGAGGTGCCTCCCTGCCGATGCCGATGCCGATGGCGAAGTCGAGGCGCAGGAAGCCGGAGAACGTCCGCCGCTGCTTCGAACCCTCCCCCGGGGGCGTTCTCCGAGCCGGCCGGCCTGCTCACCCCGGGAGGCGGTAGCCGCTGAGGACCTGTGGGGGCGCCGTCAGGATGCGATGGGCCCGGTGGGATGAATGCGGCCGGGAAACGGTTCTTGTGTTGCTGCCCGCCGGCATCGTCGGAACAGCTTCTCTCGTTGCAGTCGGTGCCGCAGGGGCAACGCGTGCGATGCGGCTACGTCGCCGGGCACGCAGCCGGGGTGTTCTCGTACTCGGCGGAGAGGCGGATCAGCTCATCGAGACGATCGTGAGCTTTGGTCAGGTCGTCGATCCGAGCCCTGATGCGGGCACGCTCGTCCATGAGTCGGCGTGTCATCCGCGGGGTCGCGACGAGGGTGTCCAGGAACGGAAGGATCTCCCGGATCGCCTTACTGGCCAGACCGGCCGCGTAGAGGAGTTGGATGAACTTCACCCGTTCGACGGCGGACTCGGGGTACCGCCGGTGGCCGCTGGGGCTGCGGTCGGCGATGACGAGCCCCCGCTCTTCGTAGTACCTCAGCGCACGGACGCTGACTCCAGCGCGTTCGGCCACCTCTCCGATACGCATGACACCTCCCGTCGCTCCGCACTTGATCCTCACGTTGACGTGAGGTTCTAGCGTACGTCTCATGAACATCAACGGAGCCACCGCGCTCGTCACCGGAGCCAACCGCGGGATCGGCCGTCACCTCGCCGCCCAGCTCGTCGAGCGAGGCGCGAAGGTCTATGCGACCGCCCGTCGTCCCGAGTCCATCGATCTCGACGACGTCGAGATCCTCGCCCTGGACATCTCCGACCCGGACGCCGTCACAGCCGCAGCCCGCACGGCGGGCGATGTGAACCTGCTGGTCAACAATGCCGGCATCGGAGGCGGCACCCTGCTCGGCGACCTGCAGGCGGTCCATGCCGCACTGGACGTGAACTTCTGGGGCACGCTGTCGATGGCCCGCGCCTTCGCACCGGTCCTTGCGGCGAACGGCGGGGGCGCGATCGTGAACATGGCCTCTTCGGCATCATGGTTCGTCTTCCCCGGCAGCAGCGCCTACGCGGTTTCGAAGGCAGCCGTCTGGAGCATGAGTCAAGCGCTGCGCCGGGAGATGGCCGGTCAGGGCACGCTCGTCACCTCGGTGCATCTCGGGGCGGCCGACACCGACATGACGAAAGGTCTTGACGTGCCCAAGATGGAGCCGGCCGATGTCGCCCGAATCACCCTCGACGGCGTCGAGGCCGACGCCGTCGAGGTGGTGGTCGATGAGTTCACCGAAATGGTCAAGGCATCGTTGAGCCGCGACCCGCGGGAGTTCGACAAGCGGTTTCAGCAGTTGCTGAACTCCTGACCGCGGTCCGGGACTTTCGTTGAGGAGCGGCGGTGGTGGCCGTACGACTCCAGGCCATCCGCGCCGACCTGCCGGGCGACCTCCGACCCGGCTGTGGCCATCACCCCTCGTCCGTGGCTTCTTGCCCCGCAGCCGCCCCCGGCCACCGGTCGGAAGGGGAAGCGGCCCCGGCGGGGCGCGAGGCGCCGTGACCCCGGGGTCCGCCGATCGTGCCCCGCCGGGGCCCGGTGCTCAGGACGGGGGCGGGCCGATCGGGTTGGCGATCAGGGCCCGGGCCACGGCGTGCAGGTTGGCCGCCATCGCCCGTCCCGTGGAGGCGGACCACTCGTGCCCCTCGTCGGTTTCCGTGTAGCTCGGGCCGGGCCCCGGGCCCCGGTTCCAGTAGGTCCACGCCTGGCCGGGAACGGTGTAGCCGATGTCGATGAGCCCGCCGGCGACCTCCGAGATCACGTGGTGGGCGCCGTCCTCGTTACCGGTGACCACCACACCGGCGACCCGGTTGAACGCGACGGGCCGCCTCTCGTCGTCGGTCTCGCCCATCATGCCCTCCATCCGTTCCAGCATCCGCTGGGCGATGGAGGAGGGGTGGCCCAGCCAGGTGGGCGTGGCCACCACGAGGATCCGCGAGGCGACCAACCGTTCGTGGACCTCGGGCCACTGGTCGTCCCCTCCCATGTCGGTCGCGATTCCCGGCGGGATCCGCAGGTCGGCCAGACGGAGGGTGGTGACCTCGACGCTCCTCTCCCACAGGGCCCGGCTCACCACCTCGGCCAGGCGCTCGGTGTTGGACGGTTCGGGGGAGGGCTTCAGGGTGCAGTTGAGGACCAGCGCGCGCACGGCTCTCCAGACGTTCCGGGGGGACACGGACCAATCCGGCCCGTGCCCGGCACCGTAGGAGCGGCCCCGGGCCCACCGGGGCAGGCACGCCGCGCGACCGCCCGGCGCGACCCCATCGGGCCGCGCCGGGGCGCCGGTCGACGGGTCGATCAGCGGGCGGGGTAGCGGCGCGGGGTGTGCACGGCGTCGCCGCCGGGGCGCGGCACGAGCGTGGTCAGCGAGGAGCCGACGAGCAGGATCGTGCGCATGTCCACGTCCGCCGGGTCCAGGTCGGTCAGGCGCACGGTGCGCACCCGCTCCGTCGGCCCGCCCACGTCCCGGGCCAGCACGACGGGGGTGTCCGGCGCGCGGTGTTCCAGCAGCACCTCGCGGGCCTTGCCGACCTGCCAGGTCCGGGACCGCGAACCGGGGTTGTACAGGGCCAGCGCCAGGTCCGCGCCGGCCGCCGCGCGCAGTCGCTCCTCGATCACCTCCCACGGCTTGAGCCGGTCGGAGAGGGAGATCACCGCGTAGTCGTGGCCCAGCGGGGCGCCCACCCGGGAGGCGGCGGCCTGGGCGGCCGTCATGCCCGGCACGACCCGCACCGGAACCCCGGTGTACGGCTCGCGGCAGGCGACCTCCAGCACGGCGCTCGCCATGGCGAACACGCCCGGGTCGCCGGAGGAGACCACCGCGACGCGGCGGCCCCGGCGGGCGAGGTCGAGGGCGAACTCGGCGCGTTCGGCCTCCACCTTGTTGTCCGAGGGGTGGCGCCGCTGGCCGGGGCGGACCGGCACCCGGTCCAGGTAGGTGGTGTAGCCGACGAGGTCCTCGGCGTCGGCGAGGGCGCCGCGCGCCTCGGGGGTCAGCCAGCGGGGGCCGGCCGGACCGGTGCCGACGACGACCACCCGACCGCGCGGTGCCGTCCCGGGCTCCTGCGGTGCGGTGTCGCCGGTGGCGTCCCCGGCCGCGTCCCCGGTGGTCCGCCCGGGGCCGGTGGCGTCCCCGGCCGACGGGTTCACGGCCGCGGCGGGGTCCGGGGCGCCGATCCGGCTCGGCAGCACCGCCAGCGAGAAGTACGGCACCGAGTCGGCGTCCACGTCACCGAGGAACCCGGTGCGCTCGTCCTCCATCGTGGCCCGCTCCACGTACCGGGCCTCCGCCAGCCGCCCGGACGCCTCCAGCGCCCGCCGCACGGCCGGGAAGGTACGGCCCAGCTTCATGATCGCGACGGCGTCGCCCGCCTCCAGACGGGCCGTCAACTCCTCCTCCGGCAGGGTGCCGGGGAGCACGGTGAGGGTTTCCCCGCCCTCCACCAGCGGCACGCCCAGCCGGGCCGCCGCCGCGCCGACCGAGGTCACCCCGGGGATCACCTCGGTGGGGAAACGGTGCGCCAACCGCTTGTGCATGTGCATGTAGGAGCCGTAGAACATCGGGTCGCCCTCGGCGAGGACGGCCACCGTGCGGCCCGCCGCGAGGTGGGCGGCCAGCCGTTCGGCGGCCTCCTCGTAGAACTCCTCGATCGCCCCCCGGTAGCCGCCCGGGTGGTCGGTGGTCCCGGTGGTGACCGGGTAGATCAGGGGTTCCTCGATGTGGTCGGGCCGCAGGTACCGTTCGGCGATGGAGCGGGCGATGGAACGCCCCTTCCGCGCCCCGTGGTACGCGACCACGTCGGCCCCGGCGATCACCTCGACGGCCCGGACCGTCAGCAGGGAGGGGTCGCCCGGACCCAGCCCCACGCCGTACAGCCGGCCGGTGCCGGTGCCGTTCCCGGTGCCGGGAGTGCCCCCGTCGGTCGGCACGCTCACTCCTCCTCGCTCGCGATCGCGTTGAGCGCCGCCGCCGCCATGGCACTGCCGCCGCGCCGGCCGCGCACCACCAGGTGCTCCAGCCGGGCGGGGTGCTCGATCAGGGCCTCCTTGGACTCGGCGGCGCCGATGAAGCCGACCGGCACGCCGATGACCGCCGCCGGGCGGGGCGCGCCCTCCCCGATCATCTCCAGCAGCCGGAACAGCGCGGTCGGGGCGTTGCCGATGGCGACCACGGCACCGTCGAGGCGGTCGCCCCACAGGTCGAGGGCGGCCGCGCTGCGGGTGGTGCCCATGAGGGAGGCGAGCCCCGGCACGGGGGCGTCCCGCAGGGTGCAGATCACCTCGTTGTCGGCGGGCAGCCGGCGGCGGGTGACGCCCGCCGCGACCATCTCGGCGTCGCACAGGATCGGCGCGCCGGCGTTCAGGGCGGCGCGCGCCCGGGACACCACGGCGGGGGAGTGCGCCAGGTCGCGGACCAGGTCGGTCATGCCGCAGGCGTGGATCATGCGGACCGCGACCCGGGCGACGTCGGCGGGCAGGCCGTCGAGGTCGGTCTCGGCGCGGATGGTGGCAAAGGACTGCCGGTAGATCGCGGCGCCGTCCTTCTCGTACTCGATCACTGTGTCGTCGCCTCGGGGCCGGGGTCGGGTGGGGGTGCGAGCCGTTCGCCGGTGTTC
>NZ_VKHS01000398.1 GCF_014141525.1 Streptomyces calidiresistens | reverse complement strand
GGACTCGGGCGATCGACCGGGGCGGAACCCCGCCCCCACCGGTCACCAGCCCCGCTGCTGCTCCTCGGGCCAGGCACCCGCCGCGCCCGGGGAGCCCTGCGGCACCTCGCCGTCGCGCTGCTGCGGCATCCACACCCCGCCGGGCGGGGTCTCGGAGTACTGCGGGCCGTCGGGGGACCAGGGGGCGCCGGGCGGCGGCGCGGCCTCCGCCCCGGACCAGCCGGGCTCGGGGGCGGGATAGCCGTAGCCCTGCGTCCCGGTGTCGGCGACCCCGGACCAGCCGCCGGCGAAGGTGTCCTCCGTACCGCCCGGCACGTTCCCGGGCGGAGTGGGGGTGGTCCCCCAGCCCCCGGTCGGGGCCTCCGCCGCACGGGGGGCGACGCCCCAGTCGGCCACCGGCTGGGCACCGGTGTCGGCGATCCCGCCGTAGCCGACCGTGGACCACCCACCGGTCTCGTAGGGGTCGCCCATTCCGTAGGAGGCGGGGGCCCGGCCCGGGGTCGTCCCGTCCGACCAGTCGGTGCCGCCGTATGCCGGGCCGCCGGCGTCCGCCCGGGCGCCCACCCCGTCACCGGCCGGGGCGGTGTCCCAACCGCCCCACCCGTCACCGGTGGTACCGGAACCCCCGGGGGATCCGGTCGTTCCCGCGGCACCGGCACCGGGGTCCGACCAGTCGGCGTAGGCGTGGGTGTCCTCCTGCCCGTACGAGCGGGCGGCGGGGTCCTGGTGGGGCTCGCCGGGGGTCTCGCCCCAGCCGCCGCCGACGCCGGGGAGAACGGCGGTGTGGGCGGTGTCCCGGTCCTCCCGGTCGTGTCCCGCGCCGACCGGGGCCGGCTCGCGACGTCCCCCGACCCGGGGCGCGTACCCGTCGTCCGCGGCGATGGGGTCGGACGACGCGCCGGCGGGGCCGTCCGGCAGCGGGTCCATCGGCCGCACCTCGCGGCGTCGGGGGCTGGTGCCGGGGTTGCCCCCCAGCGCCCAGCCGGTGGAGAAGCCCTTGCGGTAGGAGAGGGTGACCAGGGTCTGACCGGCCGCGAAGGCCAGCGCGCCCAGGGTGATCACCGGCACGGACGGCAGCAGGACGCCGAAGACGACGCCGAGGAAGCCGAAGAAGGCCAACAGACGCCAGCGCAACCGTGCCTTGTACTGCAGCAGCACCTCGCCGAGGAGCCAGAGAGCGACCAGCCCGAACGCGATGTAGAGGACCGTCCAGCCCATGTCCGCCCTCTCGTGAGTGCCTCGTCAGCGATCCGATCGCCGATGCAAGCCCAGGTTTCGGTAGATGTCCAGCGTGGCCACCGAGCGGTTGAGCGTGATGAAGTGCAGGCCGGGAATGTCCTGTTCCATCAACTCGGCGCACAGCGCGGTGGCGTACTCGATTCCGATCGAGCGTACCGCGACCGGATCGTCGGCCACCGCCAGAATGCGGCGTTCCAGCTCCGGGGGGAAGGTGGCGTTGCTCAGTTCCGCGAAGCGCTCGATCTGCTTCACGCTGGTCACGGGCATGATCTCGGGGATGATCGGGGTCTCGCAGCCGGCCTCCGCGACCCGGTCGCGGAGCCGGAAATAGTCCTCCGCGCGGAAGAACATCTGGGTGATCGCGTAGTCCGCGCCCGCCCGGCACTTGGCGATGAAGTGCCGGATGTCGGTCTCCCGGTCGGTGGATCGGGGGTGCATCTCGGGGAAGGCGGCCACGCCGACGCAGAAGTCGCCGGAGTCCTTGATGAGTTCGACCAGCTCGCTCGCGTACGTCACGCCCTCGGGGTGGCGCACCCACTCCCCCATCGGGTCGCCGGGCGGGTCCCCGCGCAGCGCGAGGAGGTTGCGGATACCGGCGTCCGCGTAGCGCCCGATGATGTTGCGCAGTTCCGCGACGGAGTGGTTGACGGCGGTCAGGTGCGCGACCGGGGTGAGGGTGGTCTCGGTGGTGATCCGCTCGGTGGCCCGGATGGTGCCGTCACGGGAGGTGCCGCCGGCACCGTAGGTGACCGACACGAAGGTCGGCCCCACGGCCTCCACCCGCCGGATCGCCTCCCAGAGGATCTGCTCGCCGCGTTCGGTCCGGGGGGCGGCGAACTCGAAGGAGTACGAGCGCTCCCCGGCGGCGAGCAGTTCGCGCACCGTTCGCGCCCGGTCGGTCCGTACGGAGGGAAGTCCAAGGGCCATGTCGGCAGGCTACCCGGGCGGAGGGGGGAGCGGGGTCACATTCCGGCAGTCGGACGACCACCGGCCGGGGAACCCGGTGCGGCGGCCCGCCGCAGGCGGGCGGCGAGGTCCGCGGCGGCGGCCCCGGGGTCCTCCGCGGCGGTGATCGCCCGGACCACCACCACCCGGCGGGCACCGGCGTCGAGCACCTCGTCGAGGTTGTCGGCGTCGATGCCCCCGATCGCGAACCAGGGGATCTCCCGGGAGGTCCCCCCGGCCGCCCCGCCGCCGACCCGCTCGGCCGCGTGGCGCACCAGGGGCAAACCGGGGGCCGGGCGGCCGGGCTTGGTGGGGGTGGGCCAACACGGGCCGACGCAGAAGTAGCCGGTCTCCGGGTCCGCGAGGGCGGCGTCCACCTCGGCGGGGGCGTGGGTGGAGCGGCCGATGACGGTGCGGGGACCGACGATCTCCCGGGCGAACGGCACCGGCAGGTCGCCCTGCCCGAGGTGCAGGACATCGGCGCCGGCGGCCCGGGCGACGTCCGCCCGGTCGTTGACCGCGAGCAGCCGGCCGTGGCGACGACAGGCGTCGGCGAACACCTCCAGGAGCTCCAACTCCTCGCGGGCCTCGAGGGACTTGTCCCGCAACTGCACGATGTCCACGCCCGCCGCCAGGACCGCGTCGAGGAAGTCGGGCAGATCCCCCCGCCCGGCGCGGGCATCGGTGCACAGGTAGAGGCGGGCGTCGCCGATCCCCCCGCGCGGGGACCCGCCGGGCTCCGCCGCCGTGCCGTCCCGGTGTCCCGCCCGCTCGCTCATGCCGCTCCCCTGCCTCGGTCGTGTCGATGGGTGCCGGGCCACCGGTGTGGTGCCCGGCCCCGGGTGGTGCCGGTGGACGTGCCGGACCCGCCCGACCGGACCGGACGTTCCGGTGCGGGTCGGACGGGTCCGTGCCGATCATCCGGCGTGCCCCCGGTGATGGTCCCGGGGGGTGACGCCGCGGCGGACGGCGGGGTGCGGTCGGTCGCGGGGACCGGGCACCCCGCCCCCCCTCACACGGCGAGCGCCTGCGCTCGGCGCTTCACCTCGGTGCCGCGGTTCTCCCGCAGCGCCGTGGCGGGAGTGCCGGGCAGGCTGTCATCGGGGGTGAACAGCCACTCCAGCATCTCCTCGTCGGTGAACCCGTCGTCCCTCAGGAGGGTGAGGGTGCCGGTGAGGCCCTTGACGATGCGGTCGGCTGCGATGAAGTCGGCCGGGACGTGCAGGGCGCGGTTCTCGCCCCGCCGAACGGCGATGAGCTGGCCTTCCTTGACCCACTGCCGAACCCGGGTCACCTCCACGTCGAGTCGCTCGGCGATCTCGGGAAGGGTGAGCCAGGACGGGATGAGCGCGTCAATTCGAGGATCGATCTCGGTCACCCCTCCAGCCTGCCATCCCGGACCGACACCCGTCACCGGGATACCGCCGGCCGGGCGTTCCGGACGGCGGTTCGGGGACCGGATCAGCCGGCGCGCAGGGCCGCCTTCAGGGGCGTTCCCGGATCGGCGGCGCGCCCGGGGTCCAGCGGGGTGCGGCGTTCCACGGCCCGGCGGGCCTGCGCCAGGTCCCGGGGCCGGTCCACCGTGAGGACCGCGGTGGGCACGTCGCGCTCGTCCAGCCACAGGACGGTCCGGGTCGGATCGGCCGGATCCCCCCGGTACAGGACGCGGTCGCCGGGGCCCGGCGCCCCCACCCACTGGAGCATGCGGCCGAACTGCTCGGACCAGAAGTACGGCACGGGATCGTGTTCGGCCGGTTCGCCGAGCACCCCCGCCGCGACGGTGGCGGCGGCCCGCAGCGCGTCGTCCCAGTGCTGCACCGCCATGCGCCGCCCGTAGCGGGCCGAGGGGTGCGCGGCGCAGTCCCCGGCCGCCCAGACATCGGGCAGGCCCGCGCGCAGGGCGCTGTCGACGGTGACGGTGCCGTCCTCCTCCAGGGGCAGCCCGGACCCCGCCGTCCAGGCCGTCGCGGCCCGGGCCCCGATGCCCACCAGGACGGCTCCGGCGGCGACCGCGGTGCCGTCGGCGAGCACCACGCCGTCCGGCCCGACCCCGGTCACCCGGGCGTCGGTGCGCAGTTCCGCGCCGATCTCCGCGTACCAGGCCCGCATGGGGGCGGTGACCCCGGCGGGGAGCGTCCCGGCCAGCGGCTGCGGCCCGGCCTCCAGCACGGTGACCGGGCACCCGGCGCGGCGGGCCGCCGTGGCGACCTCCGCCCCGATCCACCCGGCCCCGATGATCACCAGGTGCCGCCGGGCGCCGAGGACGGCGCGCAGGGCCCGGGCGTCCTCCACGGTGCGCAGGGTGTGCACCCCGCCGTTCCCGGGGCCGGCGGCCGGGCCGGGCAACGGGAGGGGGTCGGCTCCGGTGGCGATGACCAGGCGGTCCCACGGCAGCGGACCCGCGTCGGTGTCCACCTCCCGGTCGGCCGGACGCAGCCCGACGGCACGGCGGCCGGTGAGCACGGTGATGTCGGCGGCGGCGAGGTCGGCGGGGGGCACGAGCGGTTCGTCGCCCTCCGCCTCCCCGAGGAGGACGGCCTTCGACAGCGGGGGCCGGTCGTAGGGCCGATGGGGTTCGGCGCCGAGCAGGGTGACGGGGCCCGTGTGGCCCCGCTCGCGCAGTTCGACGGCGGTACGCACACCCGCCAGACCTCCCCCGACGATCAGGACCCGTTCCCCGGCCGGCGTCTCCCGCCGCTTCCCCATGGGCCCCTGCTCCCGCTGTTCGCTCACCCGGATCAGCCTAGTGCCGCGTCGGGCGGGGTCCGGCGCGGTGCCCCGGGGGCGCCGGAGCGGCCCCGGCGGGGTGTCCGCGCCGCTCATGGGGTGGGTTCTGTCTTGTA
>NZ_VKHS01000397.1 GCF_014141525.1 Streptomyces calidiresistens | reverse complement strand
CCACAGCGATTTACACTTGCAGCTTCGTCGGCAGGGTCAGACGTGTATAAGAGACAGGGGCGAGCACGACCTGGAACGTGGCGGGGTCCAGCAGTCCCAGTACGTGCTGGCGGTCCCACCAGGAGGTGGCCTTCGCGCCGGGGGCGTCGCGGTTGCCGTGCGCGTAGGCCTCGGATCCGCCGCCGTGGGTGGGGGCGTACAGGACGCGGATCCGGTCGTCGGGCGCCCACACGCTGCCGTCATCGACGATGTCACCGCGGAACAGCGGGTCCAGTTTCGGGTAGCCGATTTCGATGACGCGGTCGGGGGGCGCGCCGGAGGCGATGACTTCCCGGGTGTGGGCCGGGCCGGGGCAGGTGACGAAGTCGAAGCTGGATGTGGTCTGCCAGCGGCGGTAGCCCTTGGAGGCGATGCCGTGGGCGTAGGAGATGCCGATGCGGTCCAGGCGCCACGAGGCGGGCAGGTACCGGTCGCGGTTGGAGAGGTAGACGTTGATGGCGTCGGGGCGCGGCTGGCGGCCGACGGTGTACGTGTCGGTGGGGAGGTGGGTGGTGATGGGGGTGATGAGGAGGTCGACCTGCCCACCGGGCACCAGGGAGTTGGTGGCCATGTTCCAGCCGGTGGAGTTGGATGCGAAGTGGATCACCGTCCACCGCCGGTGTGGGGACGGTGGTGGACGGTGAGGGTGCCGCGGCGGTTGCGGCGCCGCGGCCAGGTCGTCAGGGTCCGTTGGTTCCACATCCAGCCCGGCGCGTGTTCCAGGGCGCGGCGGGCGCCCTCGACGACACCCCAGTGGGGGTTCGCGGCATCGTGCACGACGATCGTGGCGCCGGGTGCCATGAGGGGCAGCCATGCGAGGAGGTCGCGTTCGACTTCGTCGGCGCCGTGGCCGGCGTCGTGCCACAGCAGCCCGACCGGTGGGCCGGTCCAGCGGTGGGCGATGTGGTGGGCGTAGTCGAGGTGGACGGTCAGCTCGCGGTCGGTGGCGCCGATGCGCTGCATGTGTCGGGCGAAGTCGGGGTGCGCGCCGGTGAAGCGCTCGAAGCTGCCTTCGTAGGTTTCGTCGGTGCGCTGGTCGCGGGCGTCGACGGCGTGGACGTGGGCGTGGTGGCCTCGGTGGGCTCCGAGGAGGAGCCAGCCGGTGGAGCGCCCGCGGTAGGAGCCGAGTTCGACGATGGCGTGGTCGGCGGGGACGCCGGTGGCGAGGTTGTGGAGGTGGCGGCAGGCGGTGAGTTCGACCATGCCGGGTTGGCGGTGGCCGGGGCGCCAGTCGAGGACGGGGGTGGGGTTGATCATGCGGCGTTCTCCAGTACGCGCGGCCCCCGCCCGGGCGCGCCCGCGGGAGTGGGCGGGGTGTCGGGGGCGGCGGTGTCGGTGTCGGTGTCGGTGCCCCCGGGGTCGCCGTGTGCGGTCTCCCGGCCGGCGCCGGGGGTGGCGTCGTGGCCGGCGGCGGCCTCCCAGCGGCGGGTCTGGGACTGGGAGACGCCCGGCACCATCTGCCACAGCTCGCGCTCCGGCACCCCGAGCTTCTCCGCGAGAACCGCGAGGGCGGCGACCACGGTGGGCAGCTTGCGGCGCTCGGTGTCCTTCCACGCGATTTCCGCGAACGGGTCGACGGGGATGCCGAGGAGGCTGCCGGCCTGGCCGAGGGCCTGCTCGTGGGCCTCTCCGATGACGGTCTGCCGCTCGGTGATTTTCCGCTGGTTGGAGGCGTTCACCGCGTCCAGTGCTTCCGCGGAGAGCTGCACGAGCTGACCGAGGAGCTCGTTGGCGGGGGTCTGGGAGATCACCGCGAGGTGCCGCAGTGTCGCCTCGCGGGACTCGATGTACCCGGAGAGGTCGGTGGCGGCGAACTCCCCGACCTCGACGTCACCCGGTTTGCGGGGGATGGTCAGCAGGGTGGAGGCGGCCACCTTGAGTTTCTGTTCCTCGGACTTCGCCATCCAGCCGAGGATGTAGCGCTGCTTGTGCGCGCCGTAGTGCTGCGCCACCAGCAGCAGGAACGTCGTGATGTTGATCTGGTCCTGGAGCTGGAACAGCGGCTCGATCTCCCCGACGACGGGGTCGTCGAGATCCTCGGTGGCGAGGTACCGGACGATGGGGCAGACGTCCTGCTCGTGCTCGAACTTCCCCTTGTGGACCAGGCGGTTGCCGTCGTCGCTGCTGGTCTCCAGTTCGTGGACGTGCTGGTCGTCGAACAAACGCCATTTCGGGCCGCCGCGGTGCAGGAGGCCGTAGACGGGCCAGTCGTCGTCGTCCCCGTAGGCGGCGGTGAGGTAGCGGGGTGAGTGGGGGCGCATCACGGGCACCGGTTTGCCGGGCAGGACGGTGACGTAGCCGGCGCCGTAGACGGACGCCGCGCGGTGGACGCCGATCTGTTTGCGGTCCATGCGGTTGCGCTGCCAGATCTCCCAGATCCGTTTGTCGGCGGCGGCCGAGGTGTAGCCGTCCACGTACATGGACTGCACCGTGGAGTCGGCGACCAGCTTGACGATGTTGACGCGGGAGATCGCGGCCAGGGCCCGGACCTCTTGGGGGACGCCCTGGGGGAGCCAGGTGAGGGTGGGATCGCCGGTGAGGTAGGTGCGGATCTGTTCCAGGCGGGGGCGTTCGGCGCCGCGCATCCGCAGCAGGTCGCGTGCGGCGTCCTCGGTCTCGCTGGTGGTCAGTGCCATCGGTGGTCCTCCCCGTCGCGGCCCCGAAGGGGGCGGGGCGGGTGTCCCCGCTCTTCGCCATCGTAGTGAATTGTTGACTCTTGTTCGCTTCGCGAGGTGGAATCCGTTGGATTCCGTGGGGTTAGCCGATGTCGAAATCGAAGATGTCGGTGAGCAGGGCGTCGACGCCCTGGCACACGGCGTCGATCACGTCGTCGTTCCCGACCTCCGGATAGGCCAGCGCCTGGTCCTCGAACTCCGCGATCCGCCCGTCGAAGAGGACCTGCCCGACCTGGCAGCGCTGGAGCAGCGACGCGAACCGCACCGTCTTGGACTCCGTGGTGTGTTCCGTCTCGATCGGCACGGGCATCCCGTACAGCGCGACCTCGTGCAGGCCACCGCCTTGGTTGGTCTCGATGACGATCTCGCACACCTCCGGGAACTGCTGAAGGAGCGCCAGGACGAACGCGCGCATCGGCTCACCGTGGGGGAGTTTCCGGCCGCAGGCGTAGCGCACCAGGGCCCGCCCTCCGGCGTGCCGCTCGTCACCCGGCAGGAGGGAGGTGACCGCGAAGCCGGTGAAGTCGGACTTGCCGGTGGTGGTGACGGCCGGGTCGATCGTCAGCACGGTCCTGACCATCGCCCGTCGGTGGGTCTCGGGCACGTCCGAGGCCTCCAGGCGTTGGATGTCGCGCGGGCGCCACCAGATCCCGTCCGTCGGCCGCGGCTTGTTCTCGAAGTTCTTCGCGTACGACACGCTCCCGCGGGCCTCCTGCTCCTCCAGCCAGTGCGCGGGCCACTTCGCGGGCCAGATCGAGCGACGGGAGCCGTCGGGGCGGTGCGGCAGGGGATGGAAGTAGTGCACCTGGAACTTCTCGTCCCGCACCCAGTCCTGGTCCCCCCGCTCGGAGTGCTTCACGAGCTGGTCGGCGAGGCCGTCGGCCATGGTGGTGGTGCCGGCCCACACCACGTGCGCGTCCTCCGACATCGCCAGCACCGCATCCACGATCGTCCGCAGGCGCTTGTCGCGCTGGTAGAGGGAGTACACCTCGCCAGAGGGCTCGGGGTCGTCCAGGATCAGCAGGGAGGGGCGCCGGTTGAGGGGGTCGACCAGGCCGAGGATCTCCCCGTCCAGCCCCAGCGCGGAGAACGTCACCCGGCTGGCGGCGTGGTACATGTGCTGGGTGTTCGCGACGGTGCTGCGGGAGGAGAGCTGCGCGGGCCGGCACAGGTCCGGGTAGTCGGTGCGCAGCAGCTCGTTGGAGGCGAGGATCAGGCGGACGGCGGTGAGGTGCCGCTGCGCCTGCGCCCCCGCGCTGCTGAACGCGGCGATGAAGCGGGCCGCGGCGTGGTCGTGGGCCAGCGCCCAGATCGGCAGCAGCTTGAACAGCCACGTGCTCTTCGCGGAGCCGCGGGGGGCGATGTAGGCGTGCCGCTCCTCGTGCAGGCCGGCCGGGCGGGTCCAGCGCAGCGCCAGACGCGCGAACTCCAGATGCGTATCCGCCCACGAAATCGTGCCGTGCTTGTCCCTCAGCAGTTGGGGGAGGTAGAGCAGCGCGAACAGCAGCGGGTCGTACCGCGTCAACTCGCGGCGGGCCTCGGGGCTGGTGAACGCGGCCCGCCCGAACTCGGCTATCAGCCCGCCCAGGTACGCCTCGTGGTCGAAGGTCTCCCCGTTCCACGGCTCCCCCGTGCCCGGGTCGTGCAGGTACCGGGCCACGGTCAGTCGCCGGTCCCGCCCGGGTCACCCGGATCGACCAGGCGGGCGTTGCGCTCCCGCAGCCGCGCGAGGAGCTCGGGCTCGACCGTGGTGGTGGTGACCGTCCCGCTGAGCTCGGTCTGCCGCGGCGCGTCCAGACCCAGCAGGCGCCGCCGCGCATCGTCCGCCTTCAGGATCCGATCGAGGGCCTGAAGCTTCGGGCTGTCGTCGACCAGGCGGGCGACCTTCGCGGCGAGGGGGTTGCCGTCCTCCCCGATGGAGATGTTCCCGTCCTCGTCCCGGACGTACTCGACGATGTCGTGGACGATGCGTCCCTGGTGGACCACCGGGTGGTCGCGCTCCAGGATGGCCGTGGCCTCGGCCACGACGCGGTCCAGGCGCTCGATGACGGTGGTGGCGACCGCCTGCCGGTCCTCCTCGGGGATGGACTCGCGGACCTCCGCGATGATGCGGCTGACCCGGGACTGGGTGATGCCGTGTTCGGCGGCGATGCGTTCCTGGGTCCAGCCGGACAGGTAGCGGCGCCACACCTCTCCGTTGCGGCCCTCCAGGCGGGGGCCTTTGTTCTGCGCCACGGCGGGCCTCCTCGTATGACTTTTTACGCAGCGCCGGGTCAGCGACGGCGGGTGCGGGGGCGGGGGGTGATGGTGCAGCGG
>NZ_VKHS01000396.1 GCF_014141525.1 Streptomyces calidiresistens | reverse complement strand
GGGTGGGTGGGAAGGTTCTTTCCCCCGGTCCTTTACCAAGGCCGCCGTTCCACCGCCCGGCGGTTTTCCGCCGCCCGGTGCACCGCCCACCGGGCGCTCCCGGAACTATCCCGCTCCCGACCACCCCGGCCCCCGGCCCGGGGAACACACCCGTCATTCACCGGCCAAGACGGCTCGGAACTCCGCCACGGCCAGGCGGTCCGTCCTGCTCGCGGCGCCGGACAGCCGGTGCATCACCATCCACCGCCCGTCGGACAGCGCCCCGGCGAAGACCGACGCGGTGCGGGTGGCGCCGTTGTGCCACAGCAGGCGTCCGGCCCGTTGCCAGGTGGGGGCGGGCTCACCGAGGACCCGATCGACCAACAGGCCGGTGACCAGCCGTCCCATGCCGGCGCAGCTCGCCCACAGCCCTCCGGCGGGCAGGACCGCCCCGTCCATGGTCCAGGGCCGCAGCCGACGCCCGAGCACTCCCCGGGTGCGGAGTACGCGGCCGGTGGGCGGGTTCGCGGTCATCGCGCCCGACTCCAGGCCGAGCGGGGCGAGCACGTGTTCGTGGGCGAGGTCCTCGTAACGGCCCCCGCCCGCAGCGCACAGCGCGGCACCGAGGACGGCGTAGCCGAGGTTCGAGTACTCCTCGCGCTCACCGGCCGGGGCGGTGAGAAGGGTGTCGAGCCCCGGGAGCAGGTCGCGCAGAGCCGAGTCGGTGAAGTCCCGCCACGGGTCGTTGAACGCCCACCGCAATCCCGGCGGCACGCGCGGCAGTCCGGAGGTGTGCCCGGCCAGGTGCCGCAGGGTGATTCCGGTCCCGACGGGGGCGGGCAACCACCGTTCCAGCGGGTCGTCCATCGACACGGTGCCGCGCTCCGCGAGCCGCGTCAGCAGGGTTCCGGTGACCACCTTCGTCAGCGACCCCGTCTCCACGAAGGCGTCCGGATCGTGCCCGCCGGTCGCCCGCGATCGGAACCCCGTGCCACCCACCACGCACACCGGAATCGACAGCCTCATGTCCATCCTCCCCCTCGGTTTCCCCTCGTCGCGAAATCCGCTCTCGCACCGATCGACGGGTTTCCGCCGGCCGGCGAGGCATCGACTGCGCCCACGCACGGTGCGCCAACTTACGGGGCACCCCGGGGACAGTGGTGAACGCGGTTCCCCGCACCGGTGTGTTTCCACCGGGACATACACGGAGACGGCACCGCCCGGAGGCCGCCCCGAAGCCGCACCACCGAGCCGCCCCGGCGGGCACCGCCGTCGATGGCATCGGCTTCCGTGACGGATGACCGGACGGACCCGCCGTGGGGGACCTTCCCGGAGTGGGGCCCGTCCACCGACGCCCCCCGGCACCTCGGGCCGGCCCGTGCGCCGCGGACGGCGATCACCGGTGGGCGCCTGGCCTCCGACGGCGCCCTGCCCCCGGGTCGAAGCCCGGCGACGGATTCGGGGTGTTCCCGGTGGGTGGTGACGGAGGCGTACGCGCAGTTCGTCGCCGAGGGGCACCCGGGTCCCGAAGCGGCTCCGGTACCCGGGTCCGGGCCGGGGCCGTCGCCACCCCGGATACCTCACCGCCCCCTGTCGGGGGAGGGTGGGAACCGGAGTTCGACATGCTGCCCGGCATCCCCGACCCGGCGTCCTTCCCCCGCGCCCGGTGGGCCGCCTCGGTACGGCGGGCGACCGACGCCCTGACCCGGGGCGGGGAGGAGCCCCGGGCCCCGGGGCTCACGCGTCGGGAGTGCCCCCACGCCCCGCCCGATCGAGGCGCGCCCTCGCCTCGGCGGGAAGGGTGAGCTCCCCGGCGCCCAGCACCTCGTCCAGTTGCTCGACCGAGGTGACGCCCACGATCGGGATCACCGGCGGGTCACCCCCCATCAGCCAGGAGAGCACGACCTGGTTCGGGGTCGCACCGAGTTCGGTGGCGACCTCCCGCAGTGCCGCCAGGCGGGGCTCGGTGCCCGGGTGGTCGTAGGCGGCGGAGAGCGGCTTGTCCGGCCTGGTGTAGGCGCCGGCGATCAGCGAGGAGTAGGCCATCAGGGTCAGGTCGGGTTCGCTGCGCACGTAGTCGAGCAGTTCGTCGGTCACGTGCACGTGACCGGCCTCCGGCAACTCCACGTCGACGCGCGGCCGAAGGTAGGAGTGACGCAGTTGGACACAGGTGTAGCCGGTCCATCCGTTGGCCCGGGCGACGGTGCGCGCCCGTTCGGTCCGCCAGGTGGCGTGGTTGGAACAGCCGAGCACGCCCACCGTGCCGGCCCTCACCAGTTCGTCGAGGGTCCCCAGGGTCTCCTCCAGCGGAACGGACCGGTCCTCGACGTGCGCCCAGTACACGTCGAGGCGATCGGTGCCCAGGCGCCGCAGGCTGTCCTCCACTGCGCCGCGTATCACGGGGGCCGACAGACCCTCGGCCGTCGCGAACCCCGTCCCCGGAGCCGTGGGCCGTGCCCCCACCTTGGTGGAGATCAGCACGTCGTCCCGTGAGCGTCGGCTCGCCAACCAGCGTCCGACGGTGGTCTCGCTCTCGTCCCCCGTACCCCCGGGGATCCAGAAGGCGTAGTTGTTGGCGGTGTCGATGAGGTTGCCGCCGGCCTCGACGAAGCGGTCGAGGATGGTGAAGGACGTCTTCTCATCCACGGTGGTGCCGAAGGGAAGCGCCCCCAGGGACAGCATCCCGGCGACGGGACCGGAGGGTCCCCCGATACGGCGTCGAAGCATTCGACTCTCCTGCGATGGCGCGCGACACCTGTCGTCCCGCGCGGGCCCGATGCGAACGGGCACCACAATAGGAACGGAGGGGCCCGGTGTCCCGAGCCAATCGGCCCCCGGGAAACCGGACCGATTCGGTAGCCGTCGGTGAATCGACGGAAAGCCGTCACCGCGCCGACCGCTGCCGAGCCGGCCCCGGCCTC
The DNA here is from genome assembly GCF_014141525.1 of Streptomyces calidiresistens. Classification (GTDB taxonomy): domain Bacteria; phylum Actinomycetota; class Actinomycetes; order Streptomycetales; family Streptomycetaceae; genus Streptomyces; species Streptomyces calidiresistens. The sequence continues at coordinate 2,144 of NZ_VKHS01000396.1, read as the reverse complement.
CGTGATCGGGGGTGCACTTGTGGTTTCGTGCGGTCGACGGACACGAAACCAAGGTTTTCCCGTAGGTCTGTGTCGTCGAGAGACGATCGGGGGTCTCGACCGCCCACGGACGTGCCCGTGCCCCGGCGGGAAATCCGCCGGGGCACGGGCACGGGGGCGTCAGGAGATCTCGTACACCGTCGTGGTGCCGCTGACCTCGTGGGCGACGACCAGCAGCGGACGGCCGTTCGGGCTCTCCTCCGCCGGGATGAAGGTGAGTCCCTCCGGTCCCAGGTCGCCCGCGGTGCCGGCCTCGGCGTCGCCGGAGAAGTCCCGGCTGTTGACGTACCCGGCCGGGCGCGGGGCCCGCGGGTCGGTGAGGTCGTAGACCACCACGCCGCCGATCCGCTCCAGGCCGACGAAGGCGTACGGGGTGCCGTTCACGGTGCCGACGACCACGCCCTCGGGCTCGGGGCCCTTGTTGTCGCTGCGGCTGTCGAAGGAACCGTTCCCGCTGTTGTTGGCGTTGAAGTCCTCCGGGAACAGTTCGGCCGTCAGCCGCTCCAGGTGGTCGCCGGAGTCCCAGACCATCCGGCCCTCGGAGTCCAGCACGGAGACCGACCGGCCGCCGAAGACGTGCAGTTCGGTGACGCGCCCCTGCTCGTCTCGCGGGGACTCCACCGAGACGGTCAGCCGGCCGAGGTTGGCGTTGTTCCGCAGCTCGGCGGCGTTCGGGAAGACCTCGGGCGAGAGGGTCAGGGCGTTGACCCGGATCTCCTCGGTGTAGCAGCCCCAGTCGCGGGCGTCGCCCTCGTTGGCGATCACCAGGAACTCCTCGGGCTTGCCCGGCTTTCCGCCCTTGCCCCTGCCCGGCCCGCCGGCGGCCGGGGCGGTGAAGGCGGCGATGGAGTCCGGCTGGTACATGCCCATGACCGGCCACTCGGTGATGTTGATCGCGTTGTCGCGGTCGGAGGCGTCCAGACCGTTGCCCGGCAGGGAGTGGTCCTTGAGGCCCAGCGGCACGATGTCGGTGACCCGGGCGCTCGGCAGGTGGACGACGGCGACGGCGTTGTTCTCCTGGAGGGTGACCCACGCGGTCCTCGAGTCCTCGGAGACCGCGACGTACTCGGGCTCCAGGTCGCGGGCGGCGGAGGCGCCGGGGCCGGGGATCCGCACGCCGGCGGCGCGCAGTTCGTCCTCGCGGCCGTTCCAGGCACGGAAGTCGGCGGTGGCGACACGCACCCCGTTCAGGGTGGTGGTGCGGGTGCCGTTCGGGATGGTGATGACGCTGATCGTGCCCTCGGGGTCGGTGCCGTCGGCGCAGTAGGAGTCGGGCTCGCCCTCGTTGGCGACGACGACCCGCTTGCCGTCGGGGGTGAAGGTCAGGGCGTCGGGCAGGGCGCCGACGCGGACCTCGCGGATGGGCCGCAGGTCGGAGGCTCGGAAGAAGGCGACCGTGCCGGGGGCGGTCTTCGGGGAGGCCTCGCGGGCGACGGCGATCAGGCCGTCGTGCACGGCGACGCTGTTGGCGCCGGGGGTGTCCAACTCGCCGACCTTGCGGGGATCGGTGGGGTCGGAGAGGTCGAGGACGTCCACGGCGCCGGCGACCGCGCTGACCACGAACAGCCGCCGGGTGCCCGGGTCCCAGGCCGTGATCTCGGCGGCGGATTCGCCGTACACGCCGCTGTCGTACCGGCCGATGGGGGTCAGGTCGAGGTCGCCGCCGCCCGGGGTCTCCGGGGCGGGACGCGGGCCCGGCTTCGGGGCGGCGCCGGCGACGGAGGGGGCGAGGAGACCGGCCCCCAGGGCGAGGGTTCCGGCCAGCAGGACGGCGGTGCGGGCGCGGCGGGTACGGCGTGTCATGGCAGGGGATCGTGTCGGGCGGCGACGCCCGCCGGGTGAACGGACGGCCGGCGGAAGGTGAAGTCCCCCTCAACAGCGCCGGCGCCCCTGCCCGCCCGGGTGCTCAGGGCCCGCCGGCCGACGCACGGTCTCCCCCGTTCCCGGCGTTCCCGCTGTTGTCCGCGCCCCGTCGGCCTTCCCATCGGCGCAGCACGAGGGCGGTGACGACGCCGGAGAGAACGCCGGCGGTGAGCATCCCCGGCAGGTACCCGTATGCCTGGTCCAGGGCCAGCGCGAGGTCCCGGGGCGGGCGGGTGATCCAG
>NZ_VKHS01000395.1 GCF_014141525.1 Streptomyces calidiresistens | reverse complement strand
GGACGGGTCCCCGGCCCCGGAGGCCCCGCCCTCGAAGGGCTCAGGGCAGGGCGGGCTCGCGGTCGTCCTCGACGTCCTCCAGGGCGGCCAGGTAGCGCTCGGCGTCCAGGGCCGCCGCACAGCCGGTCCCGGCGGCGGTGATCGCCTGCCGGTAGGTGTGGTCCACCACGTCGCCCGCGGCGAAGACGCCGGGCAGGTTGGTCCGGGTGGAGGGGGAGGCCACCGCGAGGTAGCCCTCCGCGTCGAGATCGAGCTGCCCCTTGAAGAGCTCGACCCGGGGGTCGTGTCCGATCGCGACGAACAGCCCGGTGGCCGCGAGCCGGGAGCCCTCACCGGTCACGGTGTCGCGCAGGGTCAGCCCCGTGAGCTTGCCGCCCTCCTCGTGGAGCTCGGTCACCTCGCTGTTCCAGCGGAAGGTGATCTTGGAGTCGGCGAAGGCGCGCTCCTGCATCGCGGCGGAGGCGCGCAGGGTGTCCCGGCGGTGGACGATGGTCACGCTCCGGGCGAAGCGGGAGAGGAAGGTGGCCTCCTCCATGGCGGTGTCACCGCCACCGACCACCACGATGTCCTGCTCCCGGAAGAAGAAGCCGTCGCAGGTGGCGCAGTAGGAGACGCCCCGGCCGGAGAGCTCGTCCTCCATCGGCAGCCCCAACTTGCGGTGCTGGGAGCCGGTGGTGACGATCACCGCGCGGGCCCGGTGGACGTTCCCGGCCCCGTCGGTCACGGTCTTGATCTCACCGCTCAGGTCCACCGCGGTCACGTCATCAGGTACCAACTCCGCCCCGAAGCGCTCGGCCTGGGCGCGCATGTTGTCCATGAGGTCCGGACCCATGATGCCGTCCCGGAAGCCGGGGAAGTTCTCCACCTCGGTGGTGTTCATGAGGGCGCCGCCGGCGGTGACCGAACCCTCGAAGACAAGGGGGTTGAGCGAGGCACGAGCGGTATAGAGGGCGGCGGTGTACCCGGCCGGCCCGGAACCGATGACGATGACGTTGCGGACTTCGCTCACGGATGTCTTCCTTGTCTCGGAGGTTGTCGTCTCGGGGGTTGTCCGATCCCCCCGGCCCGACCGGGCCCGGGGAGGGCCTCACCCTGCCCCAACGGATCCTAGGCCCCGGGCATTCCCGGGCGGGATTCCGGCGCCCGAAAGGGTTGTGTGAAGCCTCTTCCGGGCCGCGGGCCGCGGGGCGTGCCGGGCGTCCCACGTCCCGCCCGCCCCGCCATCGTCCGGGCCCGCCCCCGGGAGGAAGGACCCGGGGGCGGGTTCTCAGTCGCGGATGAAGCTGGTCTCGAAGAGGACATCCCCCGGGTCGGCCGCCGTGGATCCCGTCACACAGGAGGCGTCGACGACGAACGCGTCCACCAGACGGGCGTTCCCCCCGTGCGGGAGCACCACCAGATAGGCCCGGGTGCCGCCGTAGTCGTAGTTCTCCTCCGCCACCAGGGGCATGTCCCGGCGTCCGATCGCCGAACGGATGCAGCCGGGCACCTCGTCGGTGAGTTCGGAGGTGTCGAGTCCGTTCTCCGCGCCCTCCGGGAGGGCGGGTGGAGCGTCCTCGGTCCCGAGGGTTTCCTCCCTCCCCGACCCCTCGGTGTCCGGGGAGTCCCGACGGTCCCCCTCGGCATCTCCGTGGGCGGTCCCCGGGCCGGAGTGCTCCTCGGCCTCCTCGTTCCCGTCGCCCTCCGAGAAGAGATCGGCCTCGGTCTCCGAGGCGAGCAGCAGCAGGCGCACCCGGTGTCCCACCTCGCGGGCATCCGGGGGCGCCTCGCCGTCGGCCGCCGCTCCCGACTCGGGGACGGCCCCGGCGGAGTCCTCCCGGGGAGCCGCATCCCCGGCGGCGGTCGTGTCGGCGGCACCGTCGTCGAACAGATGGGGCAGCAGCATCCCGGCGGAACCCAGGGCCAGGAGGGCCGCGGAGGCGGCGAGCACGAGTGCGGGGCGCCGGCGCCGCCCGCGGTCCCCGGGGGAGGTCGTTCCGATCGGGGTCGGAACGACCGCGTGACCGGAGTCCCCGGAGTCCCCGTGGAGGGGGGCCCGGTCGGCCGACGGGGCGTCCCGGGACACGTCCTCGGGGGACCCGGATGATGAGAACGACGAAGATGACGAAGACGACGGGAACGACGCCCACCGGTCATCGGAGGTTTCACGTGAAACGGGAAGGTCCGCCGCGTCGCGCGCCCCTTCGCCGGCATGGTCGGAGTCGGGGCTCCCCGGGGTGTCCACCGTCGCGATGAGCGGCAGTGAGGCCAGTGCCAGGTCCAGCCGGGCCGCGATGTCCCCCGGCATCCGCAGGTCGTCGTTGAGATGCGCCAACTCCTCGCGGAGCAGGGTCAGGTCCTCCTCGACGGCCCGGCACCGCGCGCACTCCCCCAGGTGCGCGTCGATGGAGGCGGCCTGACCGGGGGGCAACAGCCCCTCCGCCCACTCCGCGAGCCGCACGTCGTCCGGGTGCCGCTCACTCACGGATGTCCACCTCCACCCCTCATCGCCTCGCTGCTGTCACCGTGCCTCGTCGATGGGACGGATGAGCCGCTTGTCCGGTTCCTCACCGGTGCCGGTGCCGTGTCGGAAGAGGCGCTTCGCGACGGGTGATCCCCGTCACCCGTCGCCGGCGGCCCGTGCCCGGGAGGGGGGTCCTCGCGGAGGTGGCGCAACAGGGGCAGCAGGCGGGCGCGTCCGCGGGCGCACCGGCTCTTGACCGTACCCACCGGGGCGCCGAGGAGTTCGGCGGCCTCCGCCACCGGATACCCCTGGAGGTCGACCAGGACCAGGGCCGCCCGCTGTTCCTCGGGAAGTCGGGCGAGGGCCCGGGCCAGTTCGCGACGGACCTCGCCCCGCTCGGCCGGGACCGCGGCGGACTCCTGCGGATCCAGCAGGGTCTCCAGCCGTTCCGGCTCCGGCAGCGGGGAGGTGCGACGCGAGCGTGCCCGCCGCAACCGGTCCAGGCAGGCGTTCACCACGATGCGGTGCAACCAGGTGGTGACGGCGGACCGGCCCTGGAAGGAGGGAGCCGCCCGGTGCGCCGAGACGAAGGCGTCCTGCAACGCGTCGGCCGCCTCCTCGCGGTCGCCGAGGGTGCGCAGGGCCACGGCCCACAGCCGGTCACGGTGCCGGCGGACCAGTTCCGCGAAGGCGTCCGGGTCCCCGGCGACATGACGCGCCAGGAGATCCTCGTCGGGTTCCACCCGGCCCCCTTGGTCGAATTCGTTCGGTGAACCGACGTCGGACGTGCCGGGGCACGCGCTCAGCCGGTCACGCTGATGTTCGTGATGCGCCCACGGTAGTTGCCGTCGTTCCCCAGGGGGAGTTCGGTGAGCCAGATCAACACGTAACGGGTCTTCACCGGTTCCTCCGGCGTCAGGCTCAGGGACGATCCCGAGCCGGAGGCGACCCGCCGGTAGGCCTCGTGCGATCCCGGCATCGTCTCCGCGTCCGCCGGGGCGACCCGCAGTTCGATGTCGTGGTCGCCGAGTGCCGCCACCTCCACGGAACCCACCGATCGGCTCTCCCCGAGGTCCAGTACCAGGCCCAGACCCGGCTTGAGGTTCCCGAAGCCCGGACCGAAGTAGTTGCGGGTGTGCCAGAAGGTCTCCGGGTCGCCGTCCACGGCCAGCGGGGCGGCGGAGGGGTTCTGGGAGCCGCCGGAGCCGAAGGGGTCGAAGTCGACCACCCGGGCGATCTCCACCGGTCCGGGCTCGGGTTCCTCCTCCGCCGGAACCCCCTCCTCGTCGGTGGTGCCGGGCGCCGGGCGCTGCGGTGCGGCGGACTCGCCCGGTGGGTCCCCCTCCAACAGGGCGTCGGCGATCTGCCAACTGCCGAGCCCCAGCGCGGCGATGACGAGGGCGGTGACCCCCCACTTGAGGATCTTGCCGGTACGGCCGGGCAGCGCGGGCGGGACCATGTCGTGCGCGGCCACGGGGTGGTCCCCCGCCAGGGCCGCGCCCCGGGCGGGGCGGCCGGGGACGGAGAAGTCCGGGAGCAGGACGTCCTCGGGCTCGGGAACCGGGATGGCCGGCATCGCCGCGAGGGCCGCCACCACGTCCTGCGGGGTGGTGCACGGGCGTTGCTCGCTCACCGCGGTGGCACCGTCGTTGACCAGGGCTCGCATCGCGAGGTCCGACAGGCCCCGGTGAACCCCGGCGCGGACCTGCTCCGGGGTGGCGAGGGGGTCCCGGGAGCCCCGCCCCAGGCCCGCCACGCCCAGCAGTCCGTACGCACCCTCGTGGTAGGGCCAGCGGGCGGTCAGGGCGGCGTACAGCAGGGCACCGATGGACTCGGTGTCGGTACGGGTCGGGTGGGCGGAGGCGATGCCGCGCAGGGCGGCGTCCACGGCCAGGCCGCGGATCCGAACCTGCCCGGTGCTCGTCCGCAGCACGGTGGCCGGGGTCAGCCGCAGGTGGGCCAGGCCGGCCTCGTGCGCGGCGGACATGGCCTCGGCCACCTCGCCGATCAGGGCCCGGGCCTCGTGGGCGTCCATCGGTCCGGCCTGCAGGATGGCGGCCACCGGTACGGCGTCCGGCAACCACTCGTGGATGACCTGCACCAGGCCGTCGTGCTCGTCGGCGTCCAGGACCTGGACGAAGCGCGGGTCGGACATCAGGGCCGCCGAGCGGGCCGCGGCGAGCACCGCCTTGGCCCGGGGGTGGCGGGCCGGCAGGACGTGGACGCCCACGGCGCGGCGGAGCTTCTCGTCCACCGCGCGCCAACTGCTGAACCCCTCGAGCCGGGTGATGCACTCCTCGAGCCGGTAGCGCCGCACCAGGCGGTGGCCGGAGTGCAGTTCGTGCTGGCGGGTTCCGCGCGGTGCCCGGTCCTTCCCCGGTCCCCGATCCCCGCTCCCCCGGTCGCCCGGGGCGTCGTTCCGGTCCCGCGCCGGGGTCTTCGGCGAACCGGTCGACGTCCCGGGGCTCGCGGTCCCCGGGTCCGTCCCGGCGGCCCCGGTGGATTCGGAGGCTCCGGTGGAGGTTTCCGCGCCGGCCCCGTCGGTCCCGCCGACCGTGGGGGCGGGTTCCCTCCCGGGGCCCCCGGGCTCCCGGGAGGCGGGG
>NZ_VKHS01000394.1 GCF_014141525.1 Streptomyces calidiresistens | reverse complement strand
CCCTGACGGTGGGAGCCGGGCCAGGCCGACCGCGACGTTCGACTCCGCGCCCGCCACGGTGACCCGCGCCCCGGCTCCCACCGTCAGGGAGCCGGGGGTGTGGACGCAGAGCATCGTCTCCCCGAAGGTCAGCACGTCCACGGCGGGTCGCGCGCTCACGTGCCGGCCCCGTCCGCGCACACCGCCAGGAAGGCCCGGGCCCGCTCGCGCAGGGCGGCGGTGTCCCCGCCGTGCGGGGCGTCGCCCAGCAGCGGGCCGCCCACCCCGACCGCCACGGCCCCGGCCGTCAGGTACGCGGCGGCGGCCTCCGCGTCCACCCCGCCGACCGGCACGATGGGCATGTCCGGGAACGGATCGCGCAGCGCGCCCAGGTAGGGCGGACCGCCGAGGGAGGCGGGGAAGAGCTTCACCGCCGTCGCGCCGGCCGCCATCACCGCCGCGCACTCGCCGGGGGTCAACGCCCCGCCCAGCACGGGGAGTCCGGTCCCCCGGGCGGCGTCGAGGCCGGCACCGGGGCAGGGGGTCACCAGCCAGGTCGCCCCGGCGTCCCGGGCCCGCTCGGCGTCCTCGGCGGAGAGCACGGTCCCGGCGCCGATCAGGGCCCGGTCGCCCGCCTCGTGGACGACCTCGCGGAGCACGCGGTCGGCGTCCTGCGTGGTGAGCGAGATCTCGATCAGCCCGACGCCCTCCTCGACGAGGACCATCGCGGCGCGGACGCAGGCACGGGCGTCCCGGCCGCGGATGATCGCGGCCAGCCGCTCGCGGCGCAGTCGGGAGAGGAGGGCGTCGGGGCCGGTGGGGTCGGTGGTGTGCGGCGCTCTGTTCACTGCGGGACCGTTCCGTCGGTGTCGGGGGAGCGGGAAGCGGGGTGGGGCCGGGCGGCGGGGGTCACCACTCGGCGAACGATCCGTCGGGATGGCGCCACAGGGGGTTGCGCCACTCCGGGGCGCCGTCGTCGGCCGCCCGCACGGCGGCCTCGTCCACCTCGATGCCCAGGCCCGGCGCGGTCGGACGCGCGAAGTGCCCCTCCCGGAGCCGGAAGACCTCCCGGTCCACCACGTAGTCCAGCAGCTCGGCCCCGGAGTGGTAGTGGATGCCGAGGCTCTGTTCCTGGATCAGGAAGTTCGGTGTGGCGAAGGCGAGTTGCAGACTCGCGGCGAGGGCGACGGGGCCGAGCGGGCAGTGCGGGGCGATCGGCACGTCGAAGGTCTCGGCGAGGGAGGCGATCCGCCGCACCTCCGAGATGCCGCCGGCGTGCGAGGGGTCCGGTTGCAGGACGGCGATCCCGGCCCGCAGCGCGGGCAGCACCTCCGCCCGCGAGTACAGCCGCTCGCCGGTGGCCAGCGGCACGGGGGAGCAGGCCACCAACCCCGCGAGGAGTTCGGTGTGTTCGGGCAGCACCGGCTCCTCCACGAAGAGGGGGGCGGTGGGGGCGAGCAGGGGCAGCAGCCGACGGGTGTTGGCGGCGGAGGAGCGACCGTGCAGGTCGAGCGCGAAGTCCCGCTCCGGTCCCAGGAGTTCGCGGGCGAGTTCGGCGCGGCGCACCACCCGGTCCAACTCGCCGACAGTGCCCAGGCGGTTCATCCGGCCGGCGGCGTTCATCTTCACGGCCGTGAGACCGGACTCCACCACGGCGGTCAGCGCGTCGGTGATCTCGGCGGGGTCGTCCCCGCCCACCCAGCCGTAGGCGCGCACCCGGTCCCGCACCGGGCCGCCGAGCAGGACGTGCACCGGCGCGCCCAGGGTCTTGCCGAGGATGTCCCACAGGGCCTGGTCCAGGCCGGCGACGGCTGCGGCGAGGATCGGCCCGCCCCGGTAGAAGCCGCCCCTGGTCATCGCCTGCCAGTGGTCCTCGACGCGCAACGGGTCGCGCCCCAACAGCAGTTCGGAGAGTTCCCGGACCGCCGTGCGGACGGTGGCGGCGCGGCCCTCGATGACCGGCTCGCCCCAGCCGACGACGCCCTCGTCGGTCTCGATCCGGCACAGCAGCCAGCGCGGGGGCACGGCGAACGTCTCGACGCGGGTGATCCTCACGCGGTGCTCCTCGCCCGTTCCGGACACCGGGGGAGCCGGCGCGCGGTGGCCACCGGTGTGGTGGACGGTGTGATGGCGGGGCCCGGGGTCACGAGCCCCCCTTGACGACGCTCCAGCCGCCGTCCACCACCAGCGACGCCCCGGTGACGTAGGAGGCGTCGGCGTGGAGGAGGAAGGAGATGGCGGAGGCGACCTCCTCGGGGCGACCGAGGCGTCCGGCCGCCGTCTGCGCGGCGCTCGCACGCCGGTCGGCCTCGCCGAGGCCGTCCCAGGCGGGGGTGAGGACGGGGCCGGGAAGGACGGCGTTCACCCGTACCCCGGGGCCGTACTCCACCGCCAACTGGCGTGTCAGTCCGGTGAGTCCGGCCTTGGCGGCGGCGTAGGCGGGGCGTCCCGGCAGGCCGGCGAGGGCGTGCACGGAGGAGACCAGGACCACGGCGCCCCCGGTTTCGCGGAGGTGGGGCAGGCAGGCGCGGAAGCCGAGGAAGGCGGCGGTGAGGTTGACCGCGAGCTGTCGGTTCCACTCGGGGAGGTCGATGCGGTCGGCCGGGCCGACGGTCACGCCGGCCGCGTTGCCGACCAGGCCGGAGACCGGGCCGAGGCGTTCGCCCACCGCCCTGACGACCTCCGACCAGCGGTCCTCGTCGGTGACGTCGAGGGCGTGGTGGTCGGCCTCGCCGCCGGAGCGCCGGATGTCCTCGGCGACCCGGGCGGCCCCGTCGGTCCGGAGGTCGGTGACCGCGACGGCGGCCCCCTCGGCGGCCAGCCGCCGGGCCGTCGCCGCCCCGATCCCGGAGGCCGCGCCCGTCACCAGCACGCATCGCCCGGCGAACCGGCCGCCGCGTGACGGGGTCTGCTGTTCCACGCGTCCTCCCGTCACGGCGTCGAAGCCGGGGCACCTCCTGCCCACCGGGATTCATTAAATAATAATTAATGCGCGCCGCCAACCCCTTCGGGTTCCCCCGGGTCCTCGGTGCCCTTCCCCGCCCCCCGGGGTGCGGCGTCCGGTCGGCCCCACGGCCGGGTGGGTTGGAGCACCGCCTCGCTCAGGGCGACCGCCCGCCACTCGGCCACCTCCCGGTACCCCGGATCGGAGACCATGGCCAGGAACGCCGCCCGGCTCGGGTACCGGACCAGCAGGACCGCGTCCCACTCCTGCCCCTCCTCGGCCACCAGCGCGGCGGCGCCCTCGCCGGCGTAGAGCACCTCCCCGCCGTGACGGGGCAGGAAGGTCTCGGCCACCGCCCGCGAGTAGCGGCGGTAGGGCTCCCGTCCGCCCTCCGTGAACCGCAGCAGGTTGAGCATCACCACCGGGCCGTCGGGGTCCTCCGCGACGAACCGTCGCAGGTCTTCCGGTCGGGGGTTCACGGCCATGTCGCCTCCTGGTTGACCAAGCGCTTGCTCAGTCCACATCCCAGCGTCGACGAACCGGTGCGTCAAGGGGAAGGGCGCGTCCGGGGCCCACGGGAGGGGGCCGGTCGATCCGTATGGATCGACCGGCCCCGACACCCTCCACCGGCCCCGCCCGGGACCGGGTCCGGTCACCCGGGCAGGATGCCCCGCAGCGCGTCCACGATCCGGGTCGCGCGCCGGTCGTCCCCCGCCTCCATCCGGTTGGTGAGGAAGGCGAAACCCACCCCGGTCACCGGGTCCGCGAAGGCCACCTGGCCCCCGGCCCCGTCGTGCCCGAAAGCGTCCGCGGTGAGGAAACGCCGCGCCTCCGAGTCGAGTTGGAAGCCCATCGCCCACCGGGCGTACGGGCCCGGCACGTCGAACACCGGAGCGCCCCAGCTCTGCGGCACCAGCGCCCGCCGCAGGACGTCGTCCCCCAGCAGTCGCACGCCCCGGGTGTCGGTGACCGTCGCCGACCAGATCGCGGCCAGCGCCCGGGCGGTGGCGATGCCCCCGGCGCCGGGTATCTCCGCCGCCCGCACCGCCGGGTCGTTGAAACCGCGCGTCGGGTGCGCCAACTCCTGCGGGAAGGCGTCCCCCAGCGTCATCGCCAGCCCCGGCCAGTCGGGACGGTCCGGGGTGCGCTCCGCGGCGGTCTCCTGCTGCCGGACGTGCTCGACCAGGGACGCGCCGACGCCCAGGTGCGCCACCCGCCCCAGCACCTCCTCCGGCGCCCCGATCCACGCCTCCGCGCCGAGCGGCCCGGCGATCACCTCCTCGAAGTACCGGCCGACCGACACCCCCGTGATCCGGCGGATGACCTCGCCGGCCAACCAGCCGTGGGTCAGGGCGTGGTAGGCGTACCCGGTACCGGGCTCCCACAGCGGCTCCTGCTCCGCCAGCGCGGCGGTCACGGTCTGCCAGTCGAGCACCTCGGCGGTGGAGAACGACCGGCGGGGGGCCGACAGCCCGGCGCGGTGGGAGAGGACGTCGCGCACCGTCACCCCGGCCTTGCCCGCCCGGCCGAACTCCGGCCAGTGGGTCGCCACCCGGTCCTCGTAGTCCAGCCGGCCCTCCTGCACCAGGCGGGCGGCCAGGATCGAGACCAGCCCCTTGGTGCAGGAGAAGATCACGCTCGGGGTGTCCGCCTGCCAGGGGGCGCCGGTGCGGGTGTCCGCGATCCCGCCCCACAGGTCCGCCACCGGCTCGCCCCGGTGCAGGACGGCGAGCGCCGCCCCCGTCTCCGGGGACCCCTCGAAGACCGCCGCGAAGGCCTCCCGCAGGGGCTCGAAACCGGACGCCACCCTCCCGTGCACGGTGACCTCCCCCGACGCCCCGCCCGGAACCCGCTCGGAACCACTCATCGCACACCCTCCCCGACCGCGAGGACCAACTCGCCCCCGGTCGACCATCCCAGCGGCAACGGATCGGAGATCCGGCCCACGAAATCGGTCCCGTCGCCGGCGTCACCGACGTTCTCGAACGCCAACAGCACCCACCGGCCGGCCCGGTCCCGGATCGCCCGGCCGCTGTACAGCTCGTCACCGGTCAGCCGGACCGCCCGCTCCACCGGGAACGGCCCCACCGGATCGGGGGCGACCACCGCCCAGACCCCGCCGCCCTCCC
>NZ_VKHS01000393.1 GCF_014141525.1 Streptomyces calidiresistens | reverse complement strand
GCCCCACCCTCCAACCCCAACCACCAGGAACCCAGCTCCCGAAGTTCAGCCGGCGATGACTCCACCGGCCTCCCCTCCCCCGACACCACGCTCCCCGGTGTTGAGACGCAGCCGAAACGAAACACTTCACAACCACCTTCCGGGGTCTGCTCGGTGTGCAGCCACACATCCAGACCGACAGGGCCTTGATAAACCGATCCGAGGTGTTCCAGGGGCGGGAAGCCCACCCCAGTCCTCTGACACTATGGAAGAGTGACGATGGGACGTGTTGGTCAAGTAATGGCAAAGCCCCTCTAACGCCGCAGGTCAGGAAGTGTGTTCCCCGCGCGAGCGGGGGTGGTCCGGCGCTTGCGGAGGAGTGGGGGGTGGCGCCGGGGTGTTCCCCGCGCGAGCGGGGGTGGTCCGCGACCACCCACACCTCGTCCCTGGTTCACGCCGTGTTCCCCGCGCGAGCGGGGGTGGTCCGACGCCGCCCGCCGCACCGCCCTCCTCGCCGACGTGTTCCCCGCGCGAGCGGGGGTGGTCCGGCCGGCGAGGCGTGCACCGCGTACGCCGGTACGTGTTCCCCGCGCGAGCGGGGGTGGTCCGACGGGGCAGGCGTGGAGCCTCACCGTGAAGCTGTGTTCCCCGCGCGAGCGGGGGTGGTCCGGGCACCACCCCGAAAGCCGGGGATCTGCTGTTGTGTTCCCCGCGCGAGCGGGGGTGGTCCGGCGGACGTGACGTTCCTCCCGGGGTGGGAGACGTGTTCCCCGCGCGAGCGGGGGTGGTCCGTCCTGCATCATGCCTCCTTGGCGGGTGCGGCGGTGTTCCCCGCGCGAGCGGGGGTGGTCCGTCACGGCCGGTGGCGACGTCGCCGCAGTTGGGGTGTTCCCCGCGCGAGCGGGGGTGGTCCGCCTTTGCCCTTGTCGATGAACCCGCCGACGGCGTGTTCCCCGCGCGAGCGGGGGTGGTCCCACTGGGTCCCCGGCGCGGCCCTGGACCTGTGCGTGTTCCCCGCGCGAGCGGGGGTGGTCCGAACCGGCTGCTGCGCGTGGTCGCCCGGGACAAGTGTTCCCCGCGCGAGCGGGGGTGGTCCGGGGTACTACGCGGCGATCACGCTGCCGCCTGCGTGTTCCCCGCGCGAGCGGGGGTGGTCCGCCGACCGGTACCTCCGAGCCGCCCTCGCCGCCGTGTTCCCCGCGCGAGCGGGGGTGGTCCGGCACCCCGGCGCAGGAGGTCATCGCCGCAGCCGTGTTCCCCGCGCGAGCGGGGGTGGTCCGGATGCGCCCGTCGCGCTCAGGCCGTTCTTGACGTGTTCCCCGCGCGAGCGGGGGTGGTCCGTGGCCGCGCACCACCCAACTCAACAGTGGACGGTGTTCCCCGCGCGAGCGGGGGTGGTCCGCCGGGGTGATCTCCGAGGACGAGTCCGAGGAGGTGTTCCCCGCGCGAGCGGGGGTGGTCCGCAGAGCGGAGATCCAGTCGGCGTCCATCTGGAGTGTTCCCCGCGCGAGCGGGGGTGGTCCGTTCGTGATGGCCCCCGGGGTGATGGAGGGAATGTGTTCCCCGCGCGAGCGGGGGTGGTCCGCCCCGCCCCCCGGCGGGGCTTTCGCCATTCAGGTGTTCCCCGCGCGAGCGGGGGTGGTCCGCTGTCGTGTCGTTCGGTGTCGCGCTCGGCGAGGTGTTCCCCGCGCGAGCGGGGGTGGTCCGCTGGTACCCCGAGCGCAGCGCCGTCGTCGACCGTGTTCCCCGCGCGAGCGGGGGTGGTCCGGTTCGCGGCGCCGAGGCCCTGGCCACGAAAGCGTGTTCCCCGCGCGAGCGGGGGTGGTCCGGAGACGCCCATGCCCCACCAGCGCACCGGTTCGTGTTCCCCGCGCGAGCGGGGGTGGTCCGCTCTGCCTGCGTGATCTTGGCGTACTCCCCTGGTGTTCCCCGCGCGAGCGGGGGTGGTCCGACGACGACGACGCTCAACCTGGCGGCGGTGGTGTGTTCCCCGCGCGAGCGGGGGTGGTCCGTTGGGAAAACCGGGGACCGCCCCGGCGCTCGGGTGTTCCCCGCGCGAGCGGGGGTGGTCCGATCAAACCCAATGACACCAAACGCCCCTTTTTGTGTTCCCCGCGCGAGCGGGGGTGGTCCGGAGACCCCCATCGAGGGCGACCGGCTGCTGTCGTGTTCCCCGCGCGAGCGGGGGTGGTCCGAACGCGATGACCCGATCGGCGCGCGGCTCGCAGTGTTCCCCGCGCGAGCGGGGGTGGTCCGAACGGTAGGTAGGGCTCCAGGCTCCCGGCGATGTGTTCCCCGCGCGAGCGGGGGTGGTCCGGTGACGGTGAACTTCGCGCACCCTCGGGTGCGGTGTTCCCCGCGCGAGCGGGGGTGGTCCGAACGGGGACGTCACCGGATCCCGCTTGCTGCGGTGTTCCCCGCGCGAGCGGGGGTGGTCCGGAGGGTGACCCCCTCCTGACCTGCACTCCCCGGTGTTCCCCGCGCGAGCGGGGGTGGTCCGTGCTCCCCTGCGTCCTCGTGGATGGTGGGGGAGTGTTCCCCGCGCGAGCGGGGGTGGTCCGCCATGCGCGCAGTCTCCAACGAGCACCAGGAGGTGTTCCCCGCGCGAGCGGGGGTGGTCCGGGTGGAATGACCATCACGGGGAATGTCACCGTGTGTTCCCCGCGCGAGCGGGGGTGGTCCGGAATCGGCGGGGATCCGGCACCAGCCGATCGCGTGTTCCCCGCGCGAGCGGGGGTGGTCCGCGATGCAGGCGGCGACGGGGATGACTCCGGCTGTGTTCCCCGCGCGAGCGGGGGTGGTCCGGCGTTCAGCGCCATCCGCGCGGTGCGGCCGACGTGTTCCCCGCGCGAGCGGGGGTGGTCCGTGGTTGGGGATGGCGCCTCCCCCGGCTCCCGCGTGTTCCCCGCGCGAGCGGGGGTGGTCCGCTGACCGGGTCTACATGGTGCGGCGTACCGGGGTGTTCCCCGCGCGAGCGGGGGTGGTCCGATTTTCACCGGGGCCGGGGCGCAGGCGATCCGGTGTTCCCCGCGCGAGCGGGGGTGGTCCGGAAAACGCCCGCCACCGATACCTGCGCACCACGTGTTCCCCGCGCGAGCGGGGGTGGTCCGACCACGGGTCGATGCGCAACTGCTCCCCGCACGTGTTCCCCGCGCGAGCGGGGGTGGTCCGCTGCGGCAGACCCCGGGCTGCCCGCGCCCGGAGTGTTCCCCGCGCGAGCGGGGGTGGTCCGCTTTTCAACGTCGAGGGCAAGAAAGCCCTTGAGTGTTCCCCGCGCGAGCGGGGGTGGTCCGGTCGTGGAAATCGTCGCCATCAATAGGGCATTGTGTTCCCCGCGCGAGCGGGGGTGGTCCGCGGCTGCGATAACTTCACCGCGGATCGTGGCAGTGTTCCCCGCGCGAGCGGGGGTGGTCCGGCCGACCCGACCGGCCGGACGGCTGAGACGCAGTGTTCCCCGCGCGAGCGGGGGTGGTCCGCCCGGGCCGGACGCCTGCTCGACATGTCCGACGTGTTCCCCGCGCGAGCGGGGGTGGTCCGGTCCGGCGCTGATGGCTGGGTCCGGTGGCGTGGTGTTCCCCGCGCGAGCGGGGGTGGTCCGCTACGGGGCGTGCTGCTCAACAAGCGCGCCGAGTGTTCCCCGCGCGAGCGGGGGTGGTCCGGCCGGGGCGCTGGCCCGGCCGTGGCTCCAGCCGTGTTCCCCGCGCGAGCGGGGGTGGTCCGCGCCTCACGGCCAGGAGGCACGCCCGATTCCGGTGTTCCCCGCGCGAGCGGGGGTGGTCCGCGCCTCCAGACCTGGCTGCACCAGGGCAACTGGTGTTCCCCGCGCGAGCGGGGGTGGTCCGTACAGACCATGGTCGATACCCCCGGATACGTCGTGTTCCCCGCGCGAGCGGGGGTGGTCCGCAGACGAATGCCCGGCAAAGGGTGGCACTGGCGTGTTCCCCGCGCGAGCGGGGGTGGTCCGTTCTCCTCGCATACGTGGGATCTGGAGCTGCGGTGTTCCCCGCGCGAGCGGGGGTGGTCCGTTCCGGAAGGGCGTGCTCGCCCGCGACCCCATGTGTTCCCCGCGCGAGCGGGGGTGGTCCGAGGACTCGCGGGGCCTCGCGATGGTCACGCTCGTGTTCCCCGCGCGAGCGGGGGTGGTCCGGCGCGCTCATCCCGGCCGCGCCCGCCCCCGCCGTGTTCCCCGCGCGAGCGGGGGTGGTCCGCCCCACTTGCCGCCGTGGGTGGTGCTCGGGGCGTGTTCCCCGCGCGAGCGGGGGTGGTCCGATCGCCAAGGGTGTGTATCCACCGGGGGCGATGTGTTCCCCGCGCGAGCGGGGGTGGTCCGCAGCGGCGCGGACGGCCCCACGGGGAGCAGCAGTGTTCCCCGCGCGAGCGGGGGTGGTCCGTTGTCGATGTAGACCGGGGACCCGGTGAGGGAGTGTTCCCCGCGCGAGCGGGGGTGGTCCGCGGGCCGCCGCCGGGGCCTCCGGCGGGGCCCCGTGTTCCCCGCGCGAGCGGGGGTGGTCCGCCCTGAGCTGGTCTCACCGGGCGCGGACCGCCGTGTTCCCCGCGCGAGCGGGGGTGGTCCGGCCGGCTACGCGGCATGACCGCCCAACTCGCGGTGTTCCCCGCGCGAGCGGGGGTGGTCCGGACTGACCCGCCATGACCGCCGAGCACTTCACGTGTTCCCCGCGCGAGCGGGGGTGGTCCGTCGCCGAGCGACGCCCAGTTGGCGCGACCCCCGTGTTCCCCGCGCGAGCGGGGGTGGTCCGTGCACCGGAGTCGGTGAGGACCCGGCCCCGGGGTGTTCCCCGCGCGAGCGGGGGTGGTCCGGCATATCTCGGGGCCACGACTCAGGCCGTGATGTGTTCCCCGCGCGAGCGGGGGTGGTCCGGGGCTGTGGCACCTGACGCTGCGCCACACCGCGTGTTCCCCGCGCGAGCGGGGGTGGTCCGAGGAGGTCTGCGGCACCGCCCACCGGCGCCACGTGTTCCCCGCGCGAGCGGGGGTGGTCCGCGCTTACCTGACCTGGTGCGAGACGGGGCGCGGTGTTCCCCGCGCGAGCGGGGGTGGTCCGGGGGTGTGGCACCTGAC
>NZ_VKHS01000392.1 GCF_014141525.1 Streptomyces calidiresistens | reverse complement strand
GCTCCCGCGGGGTGGGAGGGGACGGTGCGGAGGATGCCGGGCAGGGCCGGAGGGGCAGCCCCCCGCACCCCGACGGGGATGTCCCCGAGCCCATCCGGGGCATGGCACCCGGTGCCATCCCCGGCCTCCCCGGGCCCTCCGATCCCTCTTCCGGACCACCCCGTCAACCCGGTGACACGCACGACACGCCCGAAGGTGGGCTTTCCGGCAGCGGGTTTGGGCACCGCGCGCCGGGGGATTTCCCCTGGTGACGACGGAGCGGCCGGCCGTCGGGAGCCCCGGATCGGCCGCGAGAGGCCCCTCCGGAGGGCTTCCCGGTCGCCCCGGGGCCCGTCGCGACCCTCTCGCGACAGGGGGAAGTGTTCGATTACGGGACCCCCGGGCGCCGATGTCCACAGTTCTCGGCCGCCGGCCCCGTCCACATCCCGGGGATGTCCCGGCTCCGCCCACAGGGCGTCCACAGCGCGGCGTTGAATCAACGGTTCACGCAGCTCATCGGCCCGGGGACATGTGAATCCGAGTTTTCCACAGACTGTGGATCCAGTGGGGGATCACCGCGGCCCCCAACCCCCGTCCACCGGTTCGGAGCGCCGACCCACAGGAAAGCGGAGTTGTGCACAGGCTGTCCACAGCCCTGTCCACTGTTCGGTAACACGGCGACGACTTTCACCGTGGGGAGTGAATCAGCTCACAACGGCCGTCCCCCGGGCCTGTTGAGAACCCCGGGAAACCCGGGGACGGAGCTGTCGATAACCCGGGGACTCCCGGGGACGGAGTGTGGACACCCGGCTCCCGTCCACAGAGACCCCTCGTCCGTCCCCGGGACCGTCCCCGGGCCCCGGGGACAAAAAATCGCTTCCGGCCTGCGAAAACGAGGTTGTCCACGGTTTCCACAGCCCCTACTACTACGACCGGAGAGATAAGCCGGGAAACTCGATCCGAAGCGGGGGCTGTGCACAAGTGGGCCGGCCGGGGCCCGTCGCCTCCCGGTCCGACTTGACGAGCGGCGACCCGGGATGTCGGTCCGGTGCGTCAGACTGGAGCCCTGCACCAGACCGGCCGGCAACCACAGGAGGCGGCGGAAGTGAAGATCCGGGTGGAACGCGATGTGCTCGCGGAGGCGGTGGCGTGGGCTGCCCGCAGCCTCCCGGCCCGGCCTCCGGTGCCGGTCCTGGCGGGTCTGCTGTTGAAAGCTGACGAGGGCAACCTGAGCCTGTCCGGCTTCGACTACGAGGTCTCCGCCCGGGTCTCGGTGGAGGCCGAGGTCGAGGAGGAGGGCACCGTCCTGGTCTCCGGCCGGCTGCTCGCCGACATCTGCCGCGCCCTGCCCAACCGCCCGGTGGAGCTGTCCACCGAGGGCGTACGGGTCAGCCTGGTCTGCGGCTCCTCCCGCTTCACCCTCCACACCCTGCCGGTGGAGGAGTACCCGGCGCTGCCGCAGATGCCCGGGGCCACCGGCACCGTGCCCGCCGAGGTCTTCGCCTCCGCCGTGTCCCAGGTCGCCATCGCCGCCGGGCGCGACGACACCCTGCCGGTGCTCACCGGTGTGCGCGTGGAGATCGAGGGCGACACGGTCACCCTGGCCTCCACCGACCGCTACCGGTTCGCGGTCCGCGAGTTCCTGTGGAAGCCGGAGAACCCGGACACCTCCGCGGTCGCCCTGGTCCCGGCGAAGACCCTGCTGGAGACCGCCAAGTCGCTGGCCGGCGGCGACGTGGTCTCCATCGCCCTGGCCGGGTCGGGCTCCGGCGAGGGGCTGATCGGCTTCGAGGGCGCCGGTCGGCGCACCACCACCCGGTTGCTCGAGGGCGACCTGCCCAAGTACCGCACCCTCTTCCCCACCGAGTTCAACTCCGTGGCCGTGATCGAGACCCCCCCGTTCGTGGAGGCGGTCAAGCGCGTGGCGCTGGTCGCGGAGCGCAACACCCCGGTGCGGCTGGGCTTCGAGCAGGGCGTGCTCACCCTGGAGGCGGGGTCCAGCGACGATGCACAGGCTGTGGAAAGGCTGGACATCCAGCTGGAGGGCGAGGACATCTCCATCGCCTTCAACCCGGCGTTCCTGCTGGAGGGCCTGAGCGCGATCGACTCCCCGGTCGCCCAGCTGTCCTTCACCACCTCCACCAAGCCGGCGCTGCTCAGCGGCCGGCCGGCGATCGACGCCGAGGCCGACGACTCCTACAAGTACCTGATCATGCCGGTGAGGCTCAGCGGCTGACCCTCCCGCCGGCCCGCCCGTGCCCGTGGGGCGGGCCGCGGCGTAGGCTCGGGGGCGGGGCCCCGCGGCCCCTCCACGGCACTCCGGCAGACAGCAGAAAGGCGTCCTCGATGCAGCTCGGTCTCATCGGTCTCGGCAAGATGGGCGGCAACATGCGCGAGCGCATCCGCCGCGCCGGCCACACCGTCGTCGGGTACGACCGCAACGCCGACCTCGCCGATGTCCACAGCCTCAAGGAGCTGGTGGAGGCGCTGGAGGCGCCGCGCGTGGTGTGGGTGATGGTCCCGGCCGGCGACGCCACCCACGAGACGATCACCGCCCTCGGCGAGCTGCTGTCGCCGGGCGACATCGTGGTGGACGGCGGCAACTCGCGCTGGACCGACGACGAGCTGCACGCCGCGCAGCTGGCCGAGCGCGGCATCGGCTTCGTCGACTGCGGCGTCTCCGGTGGTGTCTGGGGCCTGGAGAACGGCTACGCCCTGATGTACGGCGGCGATCCCGAGCACGTGGAGCGGGTGCAGCCGATCTTCGACGCCCTCCGTCCGGTGGGCGACTTCGGCTCGGTGCACGCGGGGAAGGTCGGCGCGGGCCACTTCGCGAAGATGGTCCACAACGGCATCGAGTACGCGATGATGCAGGCCTTCGCGGAGGGCTGGGAGCTGCTGGAGGCCGCCGACCCGGTGACGGACGTCCGCGAGGTCTTCCGCGCCTGGCAGGAGGGCACCGTCATCCGCTCCTGGCTGCTGGACCTCGCGGTCCGCGCCCTGGACGACGACGAGCACCTGACGGGGCTGCGCGGCTACGCCGCCGACTCCGGCGAGGGGCGTTGGACGGTGGAGGCGGCGATCGACCACGCGGTGCCGCTGCCGGCCATCACCGCCTCGCTCTTCGCCCGCTTCTCCTCCCGCCAGGTCGACTCCCCGCAGATGAAGATGATCGCCGCGCTGCGCAACCAGTTCGGCGGTCACGCGGTGGAGGCCACCGACGGCAAGGCCGGCCCGATCGAGAAGTGAGGCGCGGGGAGCCGGTTCCCCGCACCGGACACGGCCCCGGCCCGTCGTCCGCCGGCGCGTGACCGCGCGCCGGCGGACGACGGGGGCCCGGTCCGGCGCCACGGCGCGTGACCGGCACGGACCCGTCACCCCCGGGGCGGGGAGGACGGCGGAACACGGCGGTGAGAGGAGGCCGGGTCACGATGCGGGTCACCCACCTGTCGCTGGCCGACTTCCGGTCCTACGTCCGGGCCGAGCTCGCCCTGGACCCCGGTGTCTCGGTCCTCGTCGGCCCCAACGGCCAGGGCAAGACCAACCTCGTCGAGGCGGTCGGTTACCTGGCCACCCTCGGCAGCCACCGGGCCGCCTCCGACGCCCCCCTGGTGCGGGCGGGCGCCGACCGTGCCGTCATCCGGGCGGCGGTGGTCGAGGGGGAACGGCAGCAGACCGTCGAGCTCGAGCTCAACCCCGGCCGGGCCAATCGGGCCCGGATCAACCGGTCGGACCGGGTCCGGCCGCGCGATGCCCTGGGCATCGTCCGCACCGTGCTCTTCGCCCCCGAGGACCTGGCCCTGGTGAAGGGCGACCCGGGGGAGCGGCGGCGTTTCCTGGACGAGTTGGTCACCGCGCGGGCGCCCCGTCTGGCGGGGGTTCGGGCGGACTACGAGCGGGTGCTGCGCCAGCGCAACACCCTGTTGAAGTCGGCGGCGATGGCGCGGCGGCACGGCGGGCGCCGGATGGATCTGTCCACCCTGGACGTGTGGGACGGTCATCTGGCCCGGGTGGGTGCCGAGTTGACGGACCGTCGGCTGGCGCTGGTGGAGTCGTTGGGACCGGTGGCGGACAAGGCGTACGAGCAGGTCGCGCCGGGCGGTGGTCCGGTCTCCCTGGAGTACCGCTGTTCGGCCTCGCCGGAGGGCGGCCCCCCGCCGGTGAGCGGGCCGGAGCTGGAGGGGTGGCTGCTGGAGGCCCTGTCGGAGGCGCGGCCCCGCGAGGTGGAGCGCGGGGTGACCCTGGTGGGTCCCCACCGCGACGACCTGTCGCTGCGCCTGGGGGCGCTGCCCGCGCGCGGGTACGCCAGTCACGGGGAGTCCTGGTCGTTGGCGTTGGCGCTGCGGCTGGCCTCGTACGGTGTGCTGCGGGAGGAGGGCCCGGAGCCGGTGCTGGTGCTGGACGACGTCTTCGCGGAGTTGGACGCGCGCCGGCGCGAGCGGCTGGCGGAGTTGGTGGCACCGGGTGAACAGGTGTTGGTGACGGCGGCGGTGGAGGAGGACGTGCCGGCGGTGTTGCGCGGTGTCCGGTACGCGGTCTCGGGAGGAGACGTGCGACGTGTCGGCGGATGAGGCGGGCGGATCCGCGCCGGAGCCGGCGGGTTCCGCGGGGTCGGGCGAGGGGCCCGATCGGCCCGCGCCGGCCGAGCCGACCGGGGTGGATCTGGCGCGGGTGGCGCTGCGTGCCGCCCGGCAGCGGGCCCGGGAGCGCGGGGTGCCGGAGCGCCGGGGGAACGCCCGGCGGGCCGGTGTCCGGTCGGGTGCCCGTCCCGGTGGTCGGGATCCGTTGCCGTTGGGCGCCGCGCTGGACCGGCTGACGGCGGAGCGCGGCTGGGAGATGCCGTTGGCGGTCGGCGGGGTGTGGGGGCGCTGGCCGGACGTGGTGGGGCCGGAGATCGGTCGGCACTGTCTTCCCGAGCGGTACGACGAGGAGGAGCGGGTGCTGACGGTGCGCTGCGACTCCACCGCCTGGGCGACCCAGTTGCGCCTGCTGGCACCGCAGTTGGTGGCGAGGTTGAACGCGGCGGCCGGGCAGGGTTCGGTGCGGTTGTTGCGGGTCCTGGGGCCGGGGGGGCCGCCCC
>NZ_VKHS01000391.1 GCF_014141525.1 Streptomyces calidiresistens | reverse complement strand
CCGCCGGCCGGGAGCGGCACGGCCGACCCGCTCCCCACCCCACCGCCCGGGGCACCGCCGACGTACGGGACGCCAGGGGGACCCGCCGCGCCGGCCGCGCCGACGGCCGGTGCCCGGGACGACATCGTCCGGGCCGTGCACGCGGCGCGCTCCCGCAAGGGCATCGAGTCGTACCTGCGGCACCTGGCGACCGTCACCGGGGAGGGCGAGGAGGTGCTGGCCGTCGCCCTCGGACGGCACGAGCGGATCGACACCCTCGCGGCCGTCACCGACCGACGCCTGATCCTGCTCTCCCACCGGTGGGGTGCGCCCTCGGTGGTTCCGATCCCCCGGGAGGCGATCGCGCAGGTGCGGCAGCAGGCGGGACTGCTGCACGCCGCGTTGACGGTCCTGCCGGCCGGCCCGCCGGGAACGCCGCCGCTGGAGGTGACGCACCTGGACCGGAACGACGCCCGGACGATCGCGGACGCGCTCCTGCGCACGGCCCCCGTGGCCCCGCCGCCGACCGGGCCGTTCACACCCGTGGGTGCCACCGGCTCCGGTCCGTCGCACGCATCGCCGTTCCCCCCGTCCGGGGTCGGCCATCCGCCGGTGTCGCCCGGGCCCGTTCCCGTTCCCGTTCCCGCCTACGGTCCGCCTCCCGGGGCAGCCGCGCCGGGACCCGTCACGCCCGTCACGCCGGCCACTCCGCCCACCGGCGGCCCCCTGGGCGGGAAGCCCGACGACGAGCGGCGCCCCGCCGACCGCCGGTACGTCGTCCTGGACTGCGAGACCACCGGGCTGAACGCCGCGCAGGGCGACCGGATCGTCTCGCTCGCCCTGGTAACCGTCGACGGCGGGCGGGTCGTGGACCGCTGGAGCAGCCTGTGCAACCCGGAGCGGGACACCGGGGCGGTCCACATCCACGGCATCGACAACGCCACCGCCCGTCGGGCCCCGCTCTTCCCCGCCCTGGTGCCGGAGATCCTGCGGCGCCTGGACGGCGAGACCGTCGCCGCCCACAACGTGGGGTTCGACCTGTTCTTCCTGGCCTCCGAGCTGGAACGCGCCGGCGTCCCCTGGCGACCGGGGCGGGTGCTCGACACCCTGGACCTCGCCCAGCGCTTCATGCCCCGGCTACGGAACCACCGCCTGGCCACCTGTGCCAAGGCCCTGGGCATCCCGCACCACGCCCACCGGGCGGACTCCGACGCCGAGGTCACCACCGCCCTGCTCCTGCACCTGCTGGACCGCGCGGAGGAGGAGGGGCACGCCGACCCCGCCTCCCTGACCGTTCCCGGCATCCGGGTGCTGCGCCGGGCCCGCCGTAGGTCGCTGCGGTGCGACGCGGAGGCCCCCGCCCTGTCCCGACGCCACCGCGACGCCCACCGCACGGTGGAGGCGTGGCCGGAGAGCACCGCCGTGTGGCGGCAGGCGCTGGGGACGCTGCAACGCGAGGACTGCCCGGAGGCGGGTCGGTTGCTGGCCCGATTCGGGGTGCGGAAAGCCGGCTCCCCCGACCCCGCTGACGGCCCCGTCGCCGACGAGGCGCTGCGGACGGCCATCGACCTCCACCTCGCCGGGGGCGTGCCGGACCGCGACGACCTGCGGTACGCGATGGAGGGGCTGGCACGGGCCGACGCCGAACGCCGGACCCCCGAACGGCTGCTCGCGCTGTTCCCCGAGCCCGCCGCCACGATCGCCCGCCTGCCCGGCTGCGGTGACTGCGCCCCCTGCGAGGCGGGCGGTCGGTGCGTCACGGGCAGCCCGGCGGCGGCCTTGGTTTCCCACTTCACCGAGGCCGGACAACGCGCCGACATGGAGGAGTTGGCCCGGTACCTGCCCCTCATCCACGAGGCCGGGGAACGCACCGTGCTCGGCCGGGCGGCCCGGCACGTGGGCCAGGCCCGGGAGAAGGCCGGCCGGGAGGACGAGGCCGCCGAACTGTGGCGGTGGGCGGTGGACCGGGGCGCCCGGGACGGCGTGCTGCTCAACCGGCTGTCGATGCACCACGAGCGACGCCGCAAGGATGACGCCGCCGCCCTCGCCATCTGCGAACTGGCCCTCGACGGCCCGTTGGACGGCGGCGGCAGCTCGGCGCGGGAGGCGATCGAGAAGCGCGCCGAACGCTGCCGCAAGCGCCTGGCCCGCGCCGCGTCCTCCTGAGCGAGCCCTCGGCGCGCGTTTTCTTTCATCCCGCTCGCTCAGGGAACAGCGGGGTCGGCCCCGTCCGGGCCGCCCTCCCCGACCGGCGGGAACGCGGAGAGGCGGGCGCCGCGCGCCTCCGCGACCCGGTGCACCTCGCGCAGCGCCTCCGCCATGCGCCTCACCAGGTACCGCAACTGGTCGTCGGTGACCCGGCGGTCGTCCACCATGTCGGCGGCGTGGCCGAGCAGGACGAGGGCCGCGTCGAGCTGCACGTCCTCCACCCGGTGGAGCAGGCGGGAGGCGCGGCCGGCCGCGTCCCGGGTCGGGAGGGGCGGTCGGGCCGCCGGCTCCGGTCGGGTCGGTGGGCACGGGACGCCGGTCGCCGGGGCGTTCACGCCGCCGCTCCCCCGCCACGAACCGCCCGCCGCCCTCCGGGGGCGGTCGCCGGGGCGGGCCCCGGTACGGACGCCACTGCTCGGCGGTGCCGGGCCGCACCCCGCCGCGCCTCGGGCTCACGGCAGGCGGCGGGCCGTGCCCGGTGACGGCCGGACGCCGGGCGGAGGAACCGCGACAGCGGTTCGGGAAGGCGGGCGATGAGTCGGCGCACGGCGTCACTCCACGGTTCGGGTGTCCCACCCCGGCGGCTCGGACCGCGCCGGGGTCGTCGCGGAGCCGGCCCCGGCCGCACTCCGCTCCGTATCGATTCACTCACACAGTGAGACGTGACGGGCTACGCTGACCAGGGGGTTCGGAGTGACGTCCCACCTGTCACGCGGGAGTTGACCATGAGTAACACCTATGGGGAATGGCTGCGGGAACAGCGCACGGCGGCCGGCATGACCCAACAGGAGTTGGCCGACGCGGCGATCATGACCCGCTCGCACATCGCCCACATCGAGGCGGGCCGGCGCATCCCCTCCCGCGAGGACGCCCGCCGCCTGGACCGGGTCCTCGACACCGGCAACGTGCTCACCAGCTTCCTGCCCCAGAAGGACGTGGCCGTCGCCGACTACTTCGAGGCCGCCCGCCATCTCGAACAGCAGGCCACCGTCATCCGCGAGTTCGCCCTGTCGTGCGTTCCCGGCATCCTCCAGACGGAGGCGTACGCACGCGCGATCCTCCGCAGCGGCTTCGCCCCCTTGAGCGATGAGGAATGTGACCGGCTCGTCGTCACACGGCTGGAACGCGCGAAGATCCTCGCCCACCGCCCTCTTCCGGTGGTGTGGGCCCTCCTCGATGAGGCGGTTCTACGCCGCCCGGTCGGCGGACCGGCCGTGATGGCCGACCAGCTCGCTCATCTCGTCCGGCTCTGCGAAGAGGGACGGGTGCGGATCCACGTGTTGCCCTACGGGCTGGGCGCCCATCCCCTGATGCAGGGCATGTTGACCCTGATGTGGTTCGAGGACCAGCCCCCCGTCGCCTACTCGGAGGGGTTGCAGGTGGGGAGGGTGCACGACTCCCCGACCGTGGTCGAACGGTTGCAGAACGCCTACCATCAGGCGTTGGGGGACGCGTTGCCGTCGAAGGAGTCCCTTGCCCTCCTGCGAGCGACCGCGAAGGAACATCAACGTCATGCCTGACCTCGCCACCCCGGCCGCTCCCATACCCGGGAGGTGGCGCAGGTCGTCCTACAGCGGCCCCGAGGGCGGCAGTTGCGTGGAGATCATGGACGGCCACCCCTCCGCCGTCCCCGTCCGCGACTCCAAGAAGCCCCGGGGCCCCGTCCTCACCTTCACCCCCGCAAGCTGGACCGCCTTCCTCGCCACTACCCATCGCGGCTCATCCACCATCTGAGCACCGGCGCAACCGGAGTTTCCTTCGCCGCACGAAGAACTCCAATGGCGTCGAATTGGGCGAAATCTGCAAGATCAACAAACTTCATCAACCATCAGTAATCAAACTCACCCAGAAGCCGCCTTCCTTGACTCCGGGGTCAAGGTCCATGAATTTAAGGCACGCATAGTCACGCATTTCACTGTAAATAGAATACGGGTCGCAGGATTCATCGACCCCTCCTTCTCTCCACATGGAAATCTCGGCTTCCCCCGCACGCTCCTCCTCCTCGGCAAGCGCCGCAACCAGCCCATCCCAACGCCACGCGCATTCGACGAATAGCTCAACTTTCGAATTCACGAAGGTGGGGGAAATTTCAAAGCCGGAGGAAGGCTTCACACGGGAACTCGCAGCCCACCCTTCCGGAAAAGCCACAACTTCACCCACGCCCTTTACCGCAACAATACTGGCCGATCCGTATGAGCCAAGGATGTAAAATTCACCACCGCTTGAAACCCGCAACGGCCTCGGTGACTCCTGAAATTCAGCCACGATCCCCATCAAGTCATCCCCCCTGCCGGAGGGGAGACCATAAGACGACAAGGCGACCTTCCCCTCCTCGGGAAGACTCCATTCACGCCAAGAAACAGGGAAAGCAGCAGTCCCCCGCCGACTCAAACTTTCAACACTCTCCCCAAAAATGCGATCGACTGAAGCTTTTGCCATATCCGCATCCACGACTTCATCACCAATTTTCCACTTATCGACCAAATGCATGTCTACGAATAACCGACATGGCATTGTCGCCCTTCTCGAAGGTCCACGACAGCGTAGCATTTGTGTACCTGGACATACGAGCAGCGCAGTCATGACCAATCGTAGTGCAAAAATTTCGCTCCGAATATATGGCTTTTACCGATTTCGGATCGATTCCGATTTCATCCAGGAAGTTATCGGCATGAGCTTCCGAGTGTTTACCGCGAACCGTGTTCGAAAAAGCCAGATTAGCGGTCTTGCCATTCGGTAGCTCAACGCTATACACGGCAATGTTCTGACCCGAGGGGATACCCGCTTGCCGCCTGTACTGAATGGCAATTTGGCTCAAATCTGTTGAGCCGTAAGGAACCGGCCCGCATCCGGCGAGTCCGAGGGGGTCGGTCCAGACCAGGGGGTTGTGGGGGTAGGTGTGGGGGTTG
>NZ_VKHS01000390.1 GCF_014141525.1 Streptomyces calidiresistens | reverse complement strand
GGGCGGGACCCGGTGGGCGGGAGGTGCGCAGCATCTCCAGTACGGCCCTCTCGATCGGGCCCCGGGTGGCGGGCAGGCCCTCGCCCACTCCGCGCCCCAGGTCCTCCAGTGCGCCGGCGACGGTCACCCCCTCCTCGTACAGTTCGATCACCGCCGGGTTGATGTAGGAGGCGCGGCAGACGGCGGGGGTGTTGCCGAGGTGGGCGGCGACCTCGCGCACGGCCCGGCCGATGGCGCGGCGCCGGGCCGTCTCGGTGCGGGCCACCGGTTGCGAGACGGCCAGGGCGACGGCGGCCAGGACGGTGGCGTGCCAGGTGCGGAAGTCCTTGGCGGTGAGTTCCACCCCCTCGCCCGCCTCGCGCAGGTAGGCGTTGACCTCCTCCCCCGACACGTTCCGCCACGCCGGGCGATCCCAGTACGCGAACAGGCGGTCGCCGCCGGAGCGCCGCCGCTTCAGGGCGATGACCGACCGCAGGATCTCCGGCGCCGCCACGGCCTGCTCCTGCCATTGCCCGTGCTTGGCGGGGTAGTTGAAGGTGACCACTCCGCGTCGGATCCCGACGTGCTCGCGCAGCAGGGTGGTCAGCCCGTAGGAGCCGTTCTCGTTCGCGTAGCGGTCGCCGCCGATCCGGAAGAAACCGAGGTCGAGGAGGGACGCGCCGGTGGCCAGGACGCGTTCGCGGCGCAGGCCGCGGCCGGTCAGCTCCACTGCGGTGCGTTCGCGCAGCCGGGGCAGGACCTCGGCGACCTCCAGGACGTGCTCGTGCTTGGCCCGCTCCTGCTCGGCGCGGAAGCGGGGGTGGTAGAGGTACTGGCGGCGTCCCGCGGCGTCGGTGCCGACGGCCTGGAGGTGGCCGTTGGGCAGGGGGCAGATCCACACGTCGCGCCAGGCGGGCGGGATGACCAGGCCCTTGATCCGCTCCAGGTGGGCGGGG
Source organism: Streptomyces calidiresistens (assembly GCF_014141525.1). Lineage (GTDB taxonomy): Bacteria > Actinomycetota > Actinomycetes > Streptomycetales > Streptomycetaceae > Streptomyces > Streptomyces calidiresistens. Next base: position 4,165 of record NZ_VKHS01000390.1, on the reverse strand, counting down.
TCGCGCAGGGGGCGGCCCTCGGTGTCCAGGTACCGGAAGCCCTTCCCGTGGCGACGACGGGTGAAGCCCGGGTCGGTGGGGCGGGTGTGGCGCAGACGCATCGGTCCTCCGGTTCCCGTTCCCGTTCGCGCGGCCGGACCCGATCCGACGGGCCCGTCACCGGGCGTTTTCCCCGGAACTGACGGGTCATGGGTGAAGCCCCGGGGCGGCGGTGACGGCGGTGTCCCACGGCAGGATGTCACGTGCCCCCGCCGACGGACCGCCCATCCGGCGGACCGCCGGGTGGGCGGTCCGGGGCCGGGTGCGGTTCGTCTGGAAACGAAGTCGGAGACAAAGACGCGTTCCTGTCGGGAGGTCACCGACCGCCGGTGCCGGCGCCCGGGTTTTCCCCGTGGGGCCGGACAGCGGTGGCGAGGAGGATGACCTCCTGCGCGGTCCAACAGTCGGCGGCCTCGGTGGCGATCTCCGTCCCGCACCCGGCGCAGACGAGGTTGGGGCCGTCCGAACCGCTGGGGCCGCAACAACCACTGCGACGGACGCGGATCGGGCTCGGGCTTGTATGCCGGACGTCCGCCGGAGACAGCACGATGCCGACGGCCCGATCGACCGGCACGCACTCCCCCACGCCGTCCGGACTTCCGGGCCCGGGGTTTTCCACGGCGGGCACCCCGTAGGGGCGGGGATCGACGGCGAAGGTGCCGGGTGCCATACGCGGCGGGCACTCCCGGCCGTCCTCCATGTGATGGGGCGCGAGGGCATCCTCGGGATCGGGCAGCGGCACCTGCCGGACGGGGCCCGTCAGCTCCGTCCGACACCTCCCGCAGCGGAATGTCGTCACTGGTTCAGGATGCCGGTCCCACCCCGGTGGAGCCGGCGGTTTTCGGGGGACGGGAAGGAGGGTGGGCACTCCCGTCCGGTCGCGGGGAGCGACCGAACGGCTGGTGACCAAACCGGCACCACGTCACCGCCGCAGTTTCGGAACGCCCCGGCCCGAGTCCACGGAACCGCGCGAAGCAGCGTGATGAAACCCGGAAGGCACTTGCGACAGACCCCGGGGCTCCGTCGAGTGGCCTCCTCACACGCCGGCAGCGCTCCGTGGCCCGTCGTTTCACTCGACCACGACGGCTTGGATTTCGGTCACCGGCACGGGCGTCTCCACCCACTCGGTCTCGATCGTCTCCGGAAGGCCGGCGAGGTTCAAAGGAGTTCCGTTGTTCTCGAACCGCACGTCGTAGAGCAATCGGGCGCGAGCCGGGTAAGCGGCGGAGCCGTTCGCGGCCGCCGCTGTTCCCCGCGTGGACGCCTTCGTGTAGGCGTGGGAGCATCCCTCCGACTCGTCCACCACAAACGGACATCCCAGGACGCCGGATCCGTCTCCCGGGTCGACTTCCATGCGGTTGGGCTCGGCGATCGCCACGACTCCTCCGGCCGAGGTTCCCCGGAGCGGGTCACGTGAGGCCCCCTCGGCCCACCACCACGTGTCGACGAAGATCACAGTCTGTTCGGGGGGATTGAACGCCAGGGAGAACTCCGGCAGCACCAGACGCCCGTACGCCTGCCAGGCCAGCTGCTCGAGCGACAGCTCGTCCGGGATGAACCATCCCCAATCGCCGTAGGCTCGGGCCCCGTCCGGCCCGTAGCACGCTTTATAGGTGTACACCGAGTCCTCGGTGGGCTGTCCTTCCGGCCAGTCCTCGGGATCCGGATACACAGTCGACGGGAAGTTGATGAAGCAGGCGTACACACCTTCACAGAACCGGGAGGTGGAGGCGTCCTTGCGCCCTTTCACCTCCACCAGAGCCAGATCACAGGCCGACGCGGCTCCGCCGCCTCCGGTGCCGGGCCCACCCGCCCCACCCGGCCCCGTGATCAGACACCGGTACTCAACGCTGCCCCCTCCGAGATCGACGAGGATCTTGTCCTCGTCGGTACAGAGTTGAGCGGAAGCCCGCTCCTCACCCACGAAGAGCAGGGCAGCGGCGAGGAGAACGGTGACGCCTCCGACCCCCACGGTGTGCCCGGCTCTCAGCATGTGAGTACCGCCTCTTCCGAGGGACGCTCCTCACTGATCAACCACGTTCCGGAGGTGCGTTCCGCGAGAACGACCCGAGGCGACTTCCCGGCCGACTGAATCGGCAGATTCTCGCCGTTGCGGACCGCTGTCCAGTTCTCCGGATCGACACACGACTCGATGCGGGCGGAGTCATCGGAGATCAACTCCACGACGGGATCGTCCACGGCCGGCTCCCCCTCCCGGCGGATCCCGTCATCCTTCATCGGCTGAACACGCGAAATCTGTTCTTCGGTCACCCCGGGGGTGGCGATGCCCTCGAAAAGACCCGGGTCGAGGGCGTCGCCGTTCTCAAGAGCGATGAGCGCTTTCCAGTAGTCCCGGTAAAGCTGTTCCAGAGCCGCGACATCGGCTTCCTCCGTGCCCGTCTCCTCGCCTTCGGCGGCACCGGTCGGGGATTCGGGTGGGGCTGTCTCCGCGCCCATGATCTCCCCCGCCCCCTCCTGTTCCTCTCCGGAGGAGGAGCAGCCCGCTGTCAGACACGCGACCGCTGTCAAAAGAACTGCGAGGACACGGGCACGCACAGTCGTCGGTTTCATCACGCGCCTCAGGCTACTGGGTGGGCCGGGAAGGCTGATATCCCGTCCTTCCCAACTGTGGTGATCTCACGTCACCCGAAGTACCGGATCACCTTCTCCGGTGGCGTCCCGTCGTTGATCCATGCCCGGGCAATGTGTGCGGCGGACGGGAGGAAGTCGCCCAAGGGCCCGTCCCCTTCGGCCGGTTCGCCGGAGCGGTTTCCATCGGCGAGGGACAGGACGAGTGTCCCCCGGCGGACGCCGTCGGCGTCGGCGGGGAAGACTTCCCCGCCTGCGGTGTCCAGGACGAGGTGGGCGGTCCGGTCTCCCCCGTCGTGGAGCACCCGGTACAGGTGGAGGGGCCCGGTGCTCCGGATCAGCGCCGCGTGGAACGACATGCTCATGGGACGCCTTCCGGGGTGGGACGACGGACGGGGTGGCAGGCCCATCATGCCCGGTGGGGCCGGGTGTCGACCCGGAAACGAGGGGTCACGGGTCGGGGCCCGGGGTGGTCGGGACGGCCGAGCCCGGCCGGTGTGCGGATCGGCTCTCACCGCTCCGGTTTGGTGATCGTGAAGAGCACCCGCAGCACCAGCACCGAACTGATCAGCAGCATGTTGTAGCCGAAGATGTCGAACAGCCGCAGGGAGTCGGATACGTGGGGGCCGCCCTCGATGGCCAGCAGCAGGATGCCCAGGACCCCGGTCAGTCCGCCGACGAAGGCGAGCAGGACGTCACGGACGATGCCCCGGATGAAACGTCGGTCCCGTTCGTCGGCGAGCAGGCGCACGTTGATGCCGAGCCTGCCGTGCTCCAGCGCGCTGCTGATGCGCTCCGCCCGGCGCGGCAGGCGGAGCAGCATCGGCAGCACGGCGGCGGCCTCGTCCGTCAGCGACCGGGCCAGGTGCCGGGGGGAGAGGTTGCGGGTGAGTTCGGAGGCGGCGAAGGAGCGTGCCTCCTGCACGATGTCGAACCCCGGCATGATCCGGTTCAGGGAGCCCTCGACGGTGGTCAGGGCGCGGAAGGCCGCGGCCACCTCGGGCGGCACGGTCAGGCCGTACTGGGAGACGATCACGAAGAGGTCGGTGAACATCTCGTGGCTGGGAGGGGTGCCCGCGGTCATGTGGCGGGCCGTGAAGCGGCCCAGCGCGCGTTGGAAGCGCTCCTCGTCGATCTCGTCGGGGCGTTCCACGAGTTCCAGCAGGCTGTCGGACATCGCCGTCGGATCGTTGCGGTCGATCGCCAGGAGCAGGTTGCGCAGGCTGGAGCGGAGCATCTGGTCGATCCGCCCCACGGAGCCGAAGTCCACCAGGCCCAGTCGGCCGTCCTCCAGGACCAGGATGTTCCCCGGGTGGGGGTCGGCGTGGAAGACCCCCTTGGTCATGATCTGTTCCAGCAGGCAGCCCAGCAGGTCGCGGGCGAGCGCCGCGCGGTCCAGGCCGCGTTCCTCGATGACGGGGTCGGCCCGGTTCAGGGTGACCCCATCGAGCCATTCGACGACCAGGACCCGTTCGGTGCACAGGTCCTGGTGGACCCGGGGGAAGCGCACGCGGGGGGTGGTACCCCTGTCTCTTAT
>NZ_VKHS01000039.1 GCF_014141525.1 Streptomyces calidiresistens | reverse complement strand
GGCACCCCCACCGAAACCCCGGCCGGCGAAAGAGTCGAACCCTCAACCCCCTGAACCTGCTTCACGGGGTCAGGAATCAGCGATTCGCGGGGCGCAACGCGAGAAGAAGATCGCACACACTCTCAGAAATCTTTCGCCAGGGACCCTCTTCTCCCAGGAAGGCCACGCTTGGAGCAACAGGAGAAGCCCTGTAATCCAGCACGAAGGGAAGGTCAGGGCCCAGGGTCCCGATGAATACGGTCTTCAACCGCGACATGTAACCGGGTTTGACATACTCGTCGGATGTACCGAAGTAGCATCTCAGGTTTTCTTCATCGAGCTCTTCACGCCACCACTTCGCCATACCCGTCATGCCGGAGATCGAATGAAATCCGGGGCGAACAGGGATCTCTCCGAATACCCTCCCAAGCTCAGGTGAATCGGCCAGTCCCACCCATCTACGATCCTTGATCGCCTCGACCAGGCAGGCCGGGAGGGGCATACCAAGGATCGCCTCATGTGGCACTAAGCCCTCATTCACGCGGAGTTCCCCATCACTCTCTGGGAGCATGTCTCCGATCCTTGCCGCACAACCATCTCACCCGGAATGCATTCCAAAATTGTTGCCAATATAGAGCACCGCCTTCCAGGCTCCTGAGTTCATCCTCAGGAGCGCGGCAGCGCATGTCTCGGCGTGGTCGAAATTACACTTAGTTCGACCAGGGAGATTGGGAAGCACGTGCGACAGAATTTCGCATCAATGCAACCACCTCAAAATGAGGCGATTCATGGAAAAATTTCACTCGGGGTGCAAGCGAATCCATTCCCGAATAAGAGATAGAGCCAACCAATGACCTTCCACAAACGCCATATGCTCGGCGGAAATTCCACTCCCACCTCCCGAACGCCTTCGCGGATCGGCACCTCGAGAAAGAAGATAGGCGGTTGTGTCCACATGGAGAGGTTTACCCGTCTGCACATGCCCATCTATTTCAACATCAATAGAATGATGCAGCAGCGTGAGACCGTCATGCTCTTCATTGACATCCACCCCCCTATCCAGAAGGTCGCGAAGCGCCTCCAAATCCTCCATCTCCACCGCACGATGGGCTGGCGACATATCCATGACCGATACCACTCACCCTGTTGTCACACTTACGCTGACATTCGGAAAGGAGCGCCTAAATTGAGAAACCACAGAACTACACGAAGGGCACATCGGCAACTCCGAGTAAAGATTCACTCTTCCCGAAATTGCACCGGATGAAGGGCCAAGTCGGTTGGCGACATAATTCAACAATTTGATCTCGGTATCAAGGATTCGATTGTTATTACCAGTAGCTTGAGGGATGAAACGCTGAGGGTTCCCCTCAGAGCCAACAAGAGGAACGGTCCCCGGCCGACTTGCTTTCCCGCTCACCGAACGCAATAGATACGACTCTTGCCCATCAATCATTACTTCCACTTCGGCAATATTTCGACTCGCGCTGACCTGACCAGAATTTCGCAAGTCAGCGACTGCTGCTTGAGCCCCACCGCAGTTGTGGACGAGGACGGGGGTGGCGCCCGCGAGGACATGGTACGTGTGGAGGTTGGTGGTGGTGAGGTTGTGGACGGTGGCGCCGGCGGTCCAGCGCTGGACAGCCGTGACCTGGACGTAGGTGCCGGCGCTGGTGCGCAGCCACTGCCCGGCCCGCAGGTCGGTGGCGTCGACCCACTCCCGCAGATCCTCGACCCAGAACGGGTGACGGTCGGTGGCGACGATGTCGAAGGTCTCCGAACCCTCCTCGCCGTCGGTGTCCACCGTGACAGTGACGAGTTGCTTCTCACCCTCGCCGGTGATCTCGGCGGTGACCGTCTCGGCCCGAGTCTCACCGGTCTCCGGATCCGTGGCCAGGATCCGGTCGCCGTTCCGCACCTCCTCGATCGGCTTGGTCGACCCGTCCGCCATCAGCACCAGGGTGCCGGGCACGAAGCTGTTCCTGGTGCAGGAGGGTGCGGCCGTCTCGTTCGCCTTGTTCCCGGACGAACCCCCACTGGAGCCACCACTGCTGCGGGAACTCGCCCCGGTGCTGCCGCCGGGCTTGGAGGAAGCCGCCGGCTTGCTCCCGCCGCCTCCCCCGCCGCCGCGGCTTCCGCCGCTGACGGAAGTCGTGGAGGATTTGGGGTTGGCCCTGGCCGCCGCCTGTTTCTGAACCGGGTTACCGGTCTTCTTCGTGACGGTCACGGCCTTGTTGCTGGTCGTGTTGGCCTTGGCGCTGGCCTTCGCCTTCTTCGCCTGCGCGGCCCTCTTCGACGCCGCCGCAGCTCTCCTCTTGGACGCCAGCGCGGAGCGCTCGGCCGCCCGAGCCCGGGAGAGGATGGCGCTCGCCGCCTGTTTCGCCCGACGCCAGGCCCGAACCGCCGAGATGGCCTTGTTCACCGCCGTGGCGACCTTGCCCAGCTTGAGGACCTTGGTCCAGGGGATCGCCCCCAGGATCAGCTCACCGCAGGCCCACAGGTCACCGCCGAAGCAGCGGATCGCGTCGTTGATGCCCAGGAACTCCGACAGGATGCCCCAGGACGCCGCCAGGATGACGTCCCGCAGGCTCCTCCTGGAGTCGGCCTCCGCCCTCGCGATCTGCGCCGCGCTCAATCCGGCCGCCGCCCACGCCGCGGTCTTCTCCGCCCGGGACAGGCTGATGCTCAGGCCCGTGGGGTCGGAGTGGGTGACCGGGTTGTTGTGGGCGTAGGCGTACCCGTTGGACTGCAACGGATCGCTCAGGTCCAGGATCGGGTCGGCGGACATGAACCGTCCGACCGCCGGGTCGTACAGCCGGGCCCCGAGCTGGATGTAGCCGGTGGAGTCGTCCCGGGTCGCGCCCAGGAAGCCGCTGTGGCTCTGCAGCCTCGCCGAGGTCTCCGCCTGCGCGCGCACCGCCCCGAAGGGGTCCTGCTTGCGCACCCTCACCTGCATACCGGCCGACATGGAGATCTCGGCGTACGGGCTGCCCTGGTGGTCGGAGGTCAGCGCCATCAGGCTGGAGGCACCGGTGCCGTTGGCGGAGCGCAGGACCGCGCCGCCGGTGCCGGCGTAGGTGCGCTGGGTGTTGATCAGCGCACCGCCCTTGTGGACGGTCACCTCCGACTCGTCCAGGTGCAGGGTCGCCTGCCGTTCCTGGATGGTGAGCAGGCGGGTGCCGCCGGGGCCGTAGACGTACCGGGTCTCGCCCTGCGCCTCCCACTGCTGCGCCGTGGAGGAGGCGTTGCAGGCGGTCAGCACCACGGGGGTGTTGTTGGCGGTCTGACCGCCGGAGGCGGCGGCGCACAGCCCGGAGTCGACGTGGCGGAACTGGCCGGCGGCGGTGCGCTGCCAGAGCTGGGCCGTGCTTCCGTCGCACTTCTGGATGCGGACGGCCGCGTTCGCCGCGCCGGAGACGGGTTGCAGACACCGCTCCAGGACCTTGATGGTGCCGGTGTCCGGGTCGGCGTCCGAGGTCGCGGTGAAGCCGAACTTCTGCGCCGAGGTGGCGTTGCAGGAGTAGAGCTGGACGGCCTGGCCGGGCGTGGAGACGCCGGAGGCGACGTCCAGGCACTTGCCGCCGGGCCCGATGTGGGCGACGGCCCCGTTGGCACCCGGGCTCGAGACGCGCTCCACCAGGCCGTCGTGGGTCCACGACAGGGTCTGGGTGTCGCCGTGCTCGGTGACGGAGGTGGTGTTGCCCGCCTCGTCGTAGGTGCGCAGGGCGGCGAGGTCGATGGTCACCGAGCCGTCGGGGCTGGTGACGGTGGTGTCGATGCGGGTGAGGGTGTGCGGCTGGGAGCCGTTGGCCGCGCCGTAGGAGTACTCGACGACGGTGTCCTTGGCGCTGTCGCCGGCGAGGTCGTGGCGGACCAGCCCGGTGCGGTTGCCGAGGTCGTCGTAGCTGTAGGTGTGCCAGTAGCCGGAGTTGTCGGCGCCGGCGGCGACGTTGAGGGTGCCGTCGCCGTAGGAGGGCGCGGGGGCGCTCTTGCCGGTCGCCGTGCAGGAGCCCTGGTTGGCGGAGGTCCACGCCTGCGTCATCCGGCCCAGCGCGTCGTGGGTGAAGCACTGGCGCTCGGCGAGCCGGCCGGCCCGCTCCCGGATGGAGGTGACGTTGCCGGCGGGGTCGTAGGTGTAGGAGCGCCAGGAGGCGAGGAAGTCGGAGACGAGTTCGGTGTCGCCCGACTGCTCGCGGTAGGTGCGGTGCTCCCGGAGGGCGCCGGTGGCCTCGTCGTGGTCGGTGGTGACCCACACCCGGTAGGGGCGGCTGCCGAGGGTGCTGCGCAGCACGTGCCCGTACGGCGAGTAGACGGTCTCGGAGGAGTACCAGTCGGTGCCGGAGGTGGACAGCGGCAGGCCGTCGGCGCTGTAGCGGATGAGGAACTTCTCGCTCGGCAGGGCGCCGATGGCGGGGAGTTGGGTGGACTTCAGCAGACCGGTGTCGGTGTAGGTGTACCGGTAGGTGTAGGAGGTCTGCAGGCCCCGGGTGTCGGCGACGGCCTTCGGGAGGGCCAGGGTGGTGGAGGTCGGCTGGTAGTCGTTGGTGTACCCGCCGACCGACATGGTGTAGGCGAGGCCGTCGGTGTACCGGGTGGCGGTGGCGGGCAGGCCGAGGCCGCCGGTCGCGGTGTCGTAGGTGTAGGCGGCGGTCTGCTCGCCGCCGGTCGCGCCGAGGTATTCGGCGACGGGCCGGGACAGCTCGTCGTACTCGGTGCGGACGGTGACGCCGCGCGAGTCGGTGGAGGTCAGCGGCCGGTCGAGGTGGTCGTAGGTGGTGGTGGCGGTGCCGGTGTCGGGGTCGGTGGCCGAGACCAGGCGACCGCGCCTGTCGTACTCCCGGGTCCAGGTGTTGCGTTCGGTGTCGCGGCCCCGGACGAGGGCGCCGGTGCGGTCGTAGGCGAAGTCGGTGGTGATGAACTTCGTGCGGGCGCGGTCGGTGAAGGTGTCGATGCGGGTGGTGCGGCCGAGGGCGTCGCTGTAGGCGCGGTAGGAAACGCCGCCCTCGGGGTTGATCACGGTGGCGTGGTCGGCGGCGTAGCTGTAGGACACCGCGCGGGCGGGGTCCTCCTGCCCGCTGAAGACGGGGGTCTCGCGCAGCACCCGGCCGAGGCCGTCGTAGGTGTAGCGGGTGGCGTTGGGAACCGGCGCGTCGGGGGTGAAGAGCTTGCCGGAGGGGGTGCCCTCGGCGAAGTAGGCGTTGCGGGACTCGCGGACCTCGCCGGAGCCGTTGTAGATGGTGTCGGTGATCAGCCGGCCGCCGCCGACGGCGGGTTCCTGGCTCTGGCGTTCGCGGCCCAGGCCGTCGTAGATGGTGACGGCGGTGTGCACGGTGCCGTCGTGGCCGCGGTGGCGGGTGGTGATGTAGGGGGGTTCGCGCTCGCCGTCGTCGTCGTTGGCGTCGATGGTGTAGGAGACGCGCACGTCGGGGACGGCGCCGGAGCCGGGGGTGCGGCCGGCGGCCCAGCCCTCGACGAGGCGGCCGAGCGGGTCGTAGACGGCGGTGGAGACGTGGCCGTTGGCGTCGGTGACGCGCAGGCCGACGCCGCGCCCGGGCCGAGTTGTTCTACCTGCCACCCCGTGCCGAGGAGGACGGCCCCGGCGACCTGAACGGCGACGGCCATCCCGACCTGCTCAACATCAACGGGGCCGGACGTCTCCACGGTTACGCGGCCGAGGCCGGGGGCGAGATCTGCTCCGGGATCCAGGCCTCCTACGACTCCGCGAGAAGGCAGAGCCCGCCCGGACACTTCTTCGACCCGCAGACCGGCGAACACGCCCTGATCAGCAAGCACTCCGACTACTACCCCGGCGACGGCCTCACCGACCTGTTCGCCCGCACCCCCGACGGCGGCTTCTGGCTGTACCCGGGAGACGGGTACGGCAGCTTCAATGTCGACAAGCGGGTCAAGATCCTGCTGCCCGACAACGCGCCCGCCCCGAACACCTGGCGGCAGATCAAGGCCGTCGGTGACGTCACCGGGGACAAGAAGCCGGACCTCTTCCTCCGGGCGGGCAACGGCTTCTGGGTCCTGACCGGCTACACCGGCGCGAGCTTCCAGGAGGCCATCCTCATGTGGGGCAGTTCCTGGGAGGGTCGGGAGATCGTCAACGTCGCCGACATCGACAAGGACGGCACCCCCGACCTGCTGTGGCGCAACCCGTCCAACGGGAACATGTACGTCCGCCACGGCAAGCCCGGCCCGGTGGCGGGAAGCGTGGACCTCAAGTCCCTCACGCTCGCCTCGGAATCGCGGAGCGGTGACGTCCAGTACGGCACATCCTGGACGACGGCCAACGTGCCGCTGCTGGTGGGCACCCCCGACACCAACGGCGACGGCGTGCCGGACATCTGGGCCATCCGCGAGGACGGCACCCTGCGGATCTACCACCCCGGCACCACCAACACCGGCTCGCCGGTGAAGACCGTCGCCACCGGCTGGGGGAACGTCAAGTCCCTCGGCTGAGCCGATGCCCCCACCGGGCCCGGCCCCTCGCGTGCGCGGGGGGCCGGGCCCGGTTTCCCCTCCCCCGTGGCCCCGTTGACCGGACCTTTCCCGGACCGGCTTCATCTCGGGCACATCCACCCCTACTTCCATGTGATGGCGCGGTGACAAAGGGTTTGCGGTCCGGGCGCGGCCACGCCCATCCTGACCGGATGCGCCCGAAAACCGCTTACCACGACGGCCTCGGAGACCTCTTCGCCGAGCACGCGGACACCAGCCCGTACAACGCCTGGATCGACCGCCCCGCCCTGCTCGACCTCGCGGGAGAGATGACGGGGCGGAGGATCCTCGACGTGGGCTGCGGAGCCGGCCACCACGCCGCCGGGTTCCTGGCGCGCGGCGCCGAGGTGGTCGGCGTGGACGGCAGCGCCGCCCTGTTGCGGCACACGCGGGCGCGGCTGGGAGAGGGAGTGGAACTGCGACTGCACGACCTGGAACAACCCCTGGACTTCCTCGCCGACACCTCGTTCGACGACGTGGTGTGCGCGTTGATGCTCCACCACATCACCCACCGGAGCGAGCTGCTGTCCGAACTGCGCCGGGTCCTGCGGCCGGGGGGACGGTTGTTGCTCTCCACCACCCACCCAACGGCCGACTGGCTGCACTTCGGGGGCTCATACCACTCCTCGGAGTGGGTGGATCTCAACCTCGGGAGAAGCGGGGCGTCCATCCACTACCAGCGCGCGACGATGGAGGTCCTGCTCCGTGAACTGCTCGGCGCGGGCTTCGTCCTGGACAAGCTGGTGGAACCCCGCCCCGGGTCCGGGCTCCGCGACATCGATCCGGAGCGGTACGAGCGGTTGAGCACCGCCCCGACCCTCCTCGCCCTACGGCTGGTGAAACCGGGGAGCTGACGCCACCGGGACGCGGCCGACGACGGGTGCGTGAGCACCGCAACAGTTGTCCGGGACGGCCGGCGGGGCCGAAAACCCGGCGGGTAGCCTGCCGTTCGGCCCTCCGGGCCCGCTCCGCACCGCCCACCACACCCCGGGAGACGTTCGGCCGTGACACTGCGCACCAAGGGAGCGGCCCTGGCCGCCGCGACCGCCACCGCCCTCCTCCTCACCGCCTGCGGCGGAAGCGGGGACGGGAACGACGCCCCCATCGCCGGCACCGACCAGGGCACCGAGAACACCCCCGAACCCGAGGAAACGACCACCGGGGACGAACCGGAGGACACCGACGGCGACCACCCGGAGATCGAACTCCCCGACGACGTGGAACTCGTCTTCGACTGGGACACCCCCGAGGACCCCGACGAAGCCGCCGCGCTGAAATCCCTGGAAACCTTTCTGAGCGGCACAGCCCTCGCGATAGTGGAGCAGGATCCGGAACATCCCATCTACCGGAATTACTCCTCGGACGGCGCCCAGTCCTATGCCCGAGGGCAGATTCAGGCGTGGATGGACGGAGGTTGGACACTCCACGGCACGGAACGCTACTACGCGTTGGAAGTTTCCCGAACCGACAACTCGGATGATGTATTGGGTTTCCAGTTCTGCATCGACACCACCGAGATGCATGGAAAAGATGTTGATTCCGGGGAGCCCCTGGATCCCACCGACCAAGTGGAGGGCGAAGGCCTCTACAGGTTTCAGTACGTCATGCGCAGTGCCCCCGGCGTGGAAAACTTCTGGCAGGCACAACACGTTGACGCGGAAACGGAGGCGTCTCGGTGCCGATAGCACGCAACACCCCGACGCGGTGCCTACTGATCGGCGGAATGGCAGGAGTCCTCTTCGCGGCAGGCGGAGGAGTTGCCTCCGCCAGTCCGGTGGGGAAGTGGCCTCCGGCCCAGAGCGAGGGGCCATCCGGTGGTGTCGATGATTCCGGTGATCTCTTCGCCGGAGCCGGAGCTCAGGCGATTACGTGGGACGAGAGTCGAAACGGCTCGGGCAGTTCGTCCGGGCCGCTCCGTTCCACCTCACGCAATTGGACACCGCCTCCCTGCTGGTACGCGCCCACATGGAACCCGGACCAGCTGCGGGAACTCGCGGAGGAGAGGTGGGATCCGACCGGTCACACCGGCCACGCCGCCTCGGCCCTGGGGTGGATGTGGCGGCACTATGACGGCGGCAACCCTTACGAGGATTTCAACAGCGAGGAAGCCGGGAACGGCATGTGGTGGGGAGCGGTGCAGAACCCCAACGAGCCGGACATCCTGGAGCGGATGTCGTGCAGCAACATCCCCTTCTGGGTGGAGACCGGCGAGGTGCCCGACGTGGAAAGAGCACTGTCGCCGCTGATCCTGGCGGAGTTGGCGTACGAACGCATCCGAGTGCCGGAAACGAACATCACCCTCAGCCCCGAACGCGAGGACCGACAGGTGGTGAACCTGCCCACCTGGATCTGGGCGGACACCGGGGACTTCTCACCCGTGGCGGTCACCGCGAGCCTGGACGGCTGGGACATCTGGGCCACCACCACCGCCCGCCCCGTCGCCCTGACCATCGAGCCGGGCACCACCGACGCCGACCTCTTCCCCCGCTCCGGCCGCTGCCCGATCAACGACGACGGCTCCATCGGCACCCCCTACACCACCGGCCGCTCCGGCGACGACCCACCCTGCGGCCTGATCTACCGACGCGCCACCCACCACGTCGACTCCTACCCGATGACCGCGAGCATCACCTGGGAGGTCTCCTGGGAAGGCTCGGGCGACACCGGCGACACCCTGCCCACCGCCGTCTTCGACACCACCCACGACATCGAGGTCATGGAAGTCCAAGCCGTCGTCCGCTGACCCACCGCACCGCCACGATGAAGCCGTGCCCCCTCTGCTGCCTCCCCGCCGTGAGCGGCACGGCTCAAAGGCGGTCGATGGCGGTGAGATCGATGTCGATGTCGAGAGTAGGTGTCCGGGACGGCCGGCAGGGCCGAAAACCCGGCGGGTAGCCTGCCGTTCGGCCCTCCGGGCCCGCTCCGCACCGCCCACCACACCCCGGGAGACGTTCGGCCGTGACACTGCGCACCAAGGGAGCGGCCCTGGCCGCCGCGACCGCCACCGCCCTCCTCCTCACCGCCTGCGGCGGAAGCGGGGACGGCAACGACGCCCCCATCGCCGGCACCGACCAGGGCACCGAGAACACCCCCGAACCCGAGGAAACGACCACCGGGGACGAACCGGAGGACACCGACGGCGACCACCCGGAGATCGAACTCCCCGACGACGTGGAACTCGTCTTCGACTGGGACACCCCCGAGGACCCCGACGAAGCCGCCGCGCTGCAAAACGCCCGGAACTTCATAGAAAGTATTGCCTTGGGCGTGGTGGAACAGAACCCTGACCATCCACTCTACAAAGAGTATTCACACCCGACCGGAAATGCGGGAAATCATGCCCGGGACCAGATCTCCATGTGGGTGGATGGCGAATGGACCATGCACGGCACCGATCGCTACTACAATCCTGAATTCAGGACGCTCGACAACGGTGAGTCCCTGGTCATCGAACTATGCATGGACGAGTCCGGGATGGGAGCGAAGAACGCAACCACCGGAGAGCTCTACGAAGGAGAGGAAGACCCCGAAAGGGAAAATTTCCTTGCATACAACCTCCTCATGTCGCCCGCCGTGCACGACCCGGATTTTTGGCAGGTAGCCACTGCTGAGATGGTTCGAGGGGCCGACCGGTGTCGAGAGTGAAAAAAATCAGGTTCCTCGCACCGATTTCCAGCTCGGTTGCACTGGTCCTCTGTGGGGCAAATGCGGCAATGGCCAACCCCTTGCCTTTTGAGCGAGACCAGGCAGGCGGCCAAGAAAAGGGGAGCATCTTCTCCGAAGTGAGTGCGCGGGGAATCACATGGGACGAGAGTCGGAACGGGTCGGGTGGTTCGGTCGGGCCGCTCCGTTCCACCTCGACCGCCTGGTCTCCCCCGCCCTGTTGGTACGCCCCGAGGTGGAACCCGGAGGAACTCCGCGAAGTCGCCGAACGGATCTGGGACCCGAGCACCCAGAGAGGCACGGCCGCCTCGGCCCTGGGCTGGATGTGGCGGCACTACGACGGCGGCAACCCTTACGAGGACTTCAACAGCGAGGAAGCCGGGAACGGCATGTGGTGGGGAGCGGTGCAGAACCCCAACGAGCCGGACATCCTGGCACGCGGGTCGTGCAGCAACATCCCCTTCTGGGTGGAGACCGGCGAGGTGCCCGACGTGGAGGGGGCGCTCTCACCGCTGATCCTGGCGGAGTTGGCGTACGAACGCATCCGGGTCCCGGAAACGAACATCACCCTCAGCCCCGAACGCGAGGACCGACAGGTGGTGAACCTGCCCACCTGGATCTGGGCGGACACCGGGGACTTCTCACCCGTGGCGGTCACCGCGAGCCTGGACGGCTGGGACATCTGGGCCACGGAGGGCTCGGGCGACACCGGCGACACCCTGCCCACCGCCGTCTTCGACACCACCCACGACATCGAGGTCATGGAAGTCCAAGCCGTCGTCCGCTGACCCACCGCACCGCCACGGGCGGGAGGAACCGGCCGGGAAGGGGGCCGAGAGCGCAGGGCACCCGGCTGGTCCCCCGCCCCGCATCGCCGGGGGGGCGGGCTTCGGCCTCTACCCCACGGCGAACGCCTCGGCGGCCGCCTCCCGGCCGGGAGGTGTCATCGGGTGAAGCCCGGAGGGACGATGCGCAGTTTCTCCGCGACGCGGACGAGTGCCTCCTGATCGGCCGGGTCGAGATGGTCGAGGACGAGTCGACGCACCGCCCGGAGGTGGGTGGGCGCCGCCCTGCGCACGACGGCGAAGCCCTCCTCGGTGAGTTCGGCCAGGGTGTAGCGGCCGTCATCCGGGTCGGGGGCCCGCTCGACCCAGCCCCGCTGCTCGAGGCGCTTGATGACGTTGGACAGGCGGGAGAGCGACCCGCTGGCGAGGAAGGCGAGCTCGCCCATGCGCAACTTCCGCCGCGGAGCTTCGGACAGGTGGCTGAGCACGAGGTACTCGAACAGCGTGAGGCCGTGTTCCCGGCGCAGTGGTGACTCGAGCTTGCCCGGCAGGAGGAGGGCGAGTGAGATCAAACCCGTCCACGCTTCCTTCTCCGGGGCATCGAGCCACCTGGGCTCCCCGTCGACCTCGCCCTCATCGGTGCCACCCACAGCCCCTCCCGACCCCGCGACCACACATCACTTTACACATGAAGTCATACCTGGTTGGATTCACTTCAAGCATGAGTTCATGAGTGAAGTGACAAGGAGGGTCATGACCACCGTCACCTTCGGCACCACCCCCGGCTACGGGGAGAAAATGATCGAACTCCTCGGCTACAGCCAGGCCGTCCGCGTCGACAATCGGGTCGAGACGTCGGGCCAAGGAGGCTGGGACGACGACTTCCACATCCCCGACAGCCTCGAGGACGAGATCGTCAGGGCCTTCGACAACGTCGAGCGCACACTCGCCACCGTGGGCGCGAGCTGGAAGGACGTCATCCACATCAACTCGTACCACAAGGTCACACCGGGTGAGGAGGCCATCGGGGAGGATCACAACAGCGTCATGGCCGAGCAGTTCCGTCGACGCCTCGACGGACGCGCTCCCGTCTGGACCCAGACCGGCGTCACCGTCCTCGGGCTCGCCGCCATGCGTGTGGAGATCCGTGTCACCGCCGTCGTCGACACGTCGGACCGAACCGCTTGATCTCCTCGCGTTCCGCCCGGGTCCGACACGGCCCCCCCGCCTCGGAGCCGGTCTGCTTCCATCGGCGCCCCGCCGGTACCGGACCCATCGCCCTGTGTGGTCGGTGCCCGGCCGGTGGCCGGCTTGCCCGCGAGCGTGTGGGCCCGTGGTGGTGAGCATGCCGCGCGGCCGGGAAAGGCGTCAGAGGCGGTCGATGGCGGTGAGGTCGATGTCGTTGTCGAAGGGGACGGGCGGCTTCAGCCGGTCCCGGTGGATGCCGGTGGGGACGTAGGCGCCGGTGGTGGTGTCCGGCTCGGGGCGGTTGCGGCGGCCCAACTTCGGAGCCATCTCCCCCCCACCCCGAAGTGCCCGGGAACAGTGGCGCGCGGACCCGCTTCGAGTGGAAACATCGTCAGCGAGTGGAAGTACTTCTGCGGGCTCGCAAAGACCGGACTCCCGTCGATCGGTTCCGTGTGCGGCGGGAGATCGGGGATGCGGTCGAGGTCCTCGGCGGTGAAGCCGCCCGGTGGGGGAACGGCCCATGCGGGCCGTGGCTCGGCGGCTGTCATCGGAGGTCCCATGGACGGGATCATGACCCGGGAACCGGCGTATCGGCCGCGAAACGACTTCGCCGCCACCCGCACGTGCGGGTGGCGGCGAAGAGGGGTGACGCCGGGGTCACCCCCGGGAGGGACCGCCGGGGCCCGCTCCGGGGGTCACTCCCACTCGATGGTCCCCGGCGGCTTGCTGGTGACGTCGAGGACGACGCGGTTGACGTCGCGGACCTCGTTGGTGATCCGGGTGGAGATGCGGGCCAGCACCTCGTACGGCAGGCGGGACCAGTCGGCGGTCATGGCGTCCTCGGAGGAGACCGGTCGCAGCACGACGGGGTGGCCGTAGGTGCGGCCGTCGCCCTGGACGCCGACGCTGCGCACGTCGGCCAGCAGGACCACCGGGCACTGCCAGATGTCGCGGTCCAGGCCGGCGGCGGTCAGCTCCTCGCGGGCGATGGCGTCGGCCTCGCGCAGCAGCTCCAGGCGGTCGCGGGTGACCTCGCCGACGATGCGGATGCCCAGGCCGGGGCCGGGGAACGGCTGGCGCTGGACGATCTCCTCGGGCAGGCCCAGTTCCTGGCCGACCATCCGGACCTCGTCCTTGAACAGCTTGCGCAGCGGCTCGATGAGCTGGAACTCCAGGTCCTCGGGGAGGCCGCCGACGTTGTGGTGGGACTTGATGTTGGCGGTGCCGGTGCCGCCGCCGGACTCGACGACGTCCGGGTAGAGGGTGCCCTGCACGAGGAAGGCGACGTCCTCACCGGCGTGGTCGGCCTCGGCGACGATCTCGGCCTGGGCCTGCTCGAAGACGCGGATGAACTCGCGGCCGATGATCTTCCGCTTCTCCTCGGGGTCGGTGACCCCGGCGAGGGCGTCGAGGAAGCGCTCGGAGGCGTCGACGACCTTCAGGCGGGCGCCGGTGGCGGCGACGAAGTCCTTCTCGACCTGCTCGGTCTCACCCTTGCGCATGAGGCCGTGGTCGACGTACACGCAGGTGAGGCGGTCGCCGATGGCCTTGTTGACGAGGGCGGCGGCCACCGCGGAGTCCACGCCGCCGGAGAGTCCGCAGATGGCCCGCTTGGTGCCGACCCGCTCGCGAATCGCGGCGACCTGCTCCTCGACGATGGAGCCGGTGGTCCAGGTCGGGGCGATGCCCGCGCCCCGGTACAGGAAGTGCTCCAGCACCTGCTGGCCGTGGGTGGTGTGCATGACCTCGGGGTGGTACTGCACGCCGTACAACCGGCGCTCGTCGTCCTCGAAGGCCGCGACGGGCACGAGGTCGGTGGAGGCGGTGACGGCGAAGCCCTCGGGGGCGGCGGAGCAGGCGTCGCCGTGGGACATCCACACCGTCTGGTCGTCGGGGGTGCCCTCGAAGAGGGTGGAGCCGGACCGGGTGACGGTCAGGGGGGTGCGGCCGTACTCGCGGGCACCGTTGTTGTCGACGGTGCCGCCGAGGGTGCGGGCCATGAGCTGGAAGCCGTAGCACATGCCGAAGACGGGGACCCCGGCCTCGAAGATGGCGCGGTCGATGCCGGGGGCGCCCTCCTCGTAGACGGAGGACGGGCCGCCGGAGAGGATGATCGCGCTCGGGCGGCGGGCCAGCATCTCGTCCACCGGCATGGTGGAGGGGACGACCTCGCTGTAGACCCGGGCCTCCCGGACCCGACGGGCGATGAGCTGGGCGTACTGGGCGCCGAAGTCGACAACCAGGACGGTGTCGGGGGCGGCGGGCGATTCCGACGCCAGGGATTCCACGGATGCCACGGAGCTTGCCTTCCGGCGGTCGAGGGGTTCTGCCCGCGAGTCTACCGGCCGGGTGCCGGCGGTCTCACGATGCGGCCGGGGGCGGGACGGTCCGGGGCGGGGCCGGCATACTCGGTGACATGCTCCACCGCGCGTTCTTTTTCTTCGCCTATGGCACCGGCTCGGCCGGCTGTCGGGCGAAGCGCTGCGTGCGGTAACGACCAGCGACTCTCCGGACGCCCCGGGCCGATCCAGGCCCGGGGCGTCCGTCGTGTGCGGGGGGGACCGGGCCGGGTCGCCGGCGGGGTGTGCGGACCGATGAGGGAGTTCACACCATGACGGTCACCACGAGCAGCACGAGCACCACGGGCGTCACCGGCACCACGGCTGTCCCGGGCACCACGGGCAGTGGCGCCGCCGGCGTCACCCCGGCGGCGCCGACCGGTCCGGCGGTCCCCGCCGGCGGAGGGTCCACGACGGATCGGACGGGGGCCCGCACACCGGCGGCGGCCGGGGAGATCGGCGACGCCCGTCGGCTCATCGACGACCTCGACGAACGGATCATCGGGTTGATCCGGGAGCGCATGGAGGTTTCCGACCGCATTCAGCGGGCGCGGATCGCCTCCGGCGGGCGGCGGGTGCACCTGGCCCGCGAGATGGAGGTCCTGCGGCACTACGGGGACGCCCTCGGTCGCCCCGGCACCGACCTCGCGATGACCCTGTTGGAGTTGGGTCGGGGACGGATCTGAGCCGGGTTCGGCGCGGGCGCGAGGGGGCGCGGGGGGTTTTCCGTGCCCCGGCGTGTGCGACCGGGTGGGGCCGTTCCGCTCGTGGGCGGGACCGGGCGTTGTCACCCGTACGGCACGTGACCGGAACTCCCGGGGGCTCGTTGGGCCGGTTGTCTCCGGAGCGTTGAGACGGTCGGGGCCCCTTCCGGTGTGGCGAAGGGGTCGCGTCGTGGGACCTCGCCCCGGGGCGGTGGCCGGACAGCAGGGGACAGCGGACCGGTCACGAGGAGCGGTCGGCTCCCGGGACGCCGGGGGCCGGCCGTTTCCGTCGGGG
>NZ_VKHS01000389.1 GCF_014141525.1 Streptomyces calidiresistens | reverse complement strand
GGCGAGGACACCGCGGGGACGGGGCACGCCGAGTCGGCGGTGCCCGTGCGGACCCTGGTGGGCACCGAGCGCTGGGCGGTCGCCGAGGAGTCGCTGGCCGACGGCCTGATCGGCCTGGCCACGGGCTCCCCGACCGAACGACCGCGGCTGCCCACCGAGCCCCCCACCGGCCCCGACGGCGCGGGGGACGGCGACCCCACCCGTCCGCGGGCCGGCTCCTCCGCCGCCGAGCTGTGGAGCGCGGTGCGCGACCACGGTCTGGTGGTGCACACCGGCGGCGAGGCCGCCCGGGCCGAACCCCTCGCGGTGGTCGCCGCCGTCCGGGCCGCCGGGCTGCGGGCCGGGGTCGTGGTGCACGACCCGGACGGCGTGCGCCGTGCCGCGGGCGGTTTCCCCGACCTGCCGGTGGCCACCTGCTCCGGCCTGCTCACCGGCCGGGAGGGGCCGGGACGGGACGAGGAGGGCGACCTTCCCCTGGATCTGCTGGCCGTGCTGGACGCCGAACTGCTGGACACCGAGGCGGCGGCCGCCCTGGTGGAGGCCCTGCCGGGGGGCGCCCGTCTGATCCTGTCGGGCGACCCCTACGGGCTGGAGTCCGCGGGGGCGGGCGCGGTGCTGCGGGACGTGCTGGCCGCCGCCGCCCGGGGTCTGTGTCCCTCCGTGGTCTCCCGCACCCCGGACCCGGGACCCATCGGGGAACTGGTCTCGGGGGTGGCGGTCGGCGAGCTGACCCCCGTGGAGGCACCGGACCGGGAGGTCGTGGTGGTCACCGCGCGCGACACCGGCGAGGCCGTCCACCGCACCGTGCAACTGGTCACCGGGTCCATCCCGCGCGCCTTCGGTGTGAATCCGGCCTCGACGGTCGTGATCGTGCCGGGTGAGGACGGACCGGTCGGCGCCGCCGCGCTCAACGCCGCGCTGAAGGCGGCCGTCAACCCCGGCCCCGGCCGGTTCGGCGGCTTCGACCCCGGTGACCGGGTGGAGTACCGGGAGGGTCCCGGTCGGTACCGTCCCGCGGTGGTGCTGGAGGGCACCCCGGAGGGGCTGCGCCTGGCTCCGCCCGGCACGGACCCCTCCCGGGCCGGGAGCGGTGAGGGCGCCGGGGAGAGCACGGCCTCCGGCGACACCGTGACCGTGCCCCCGGAGGCGGTGGCGACCTCGGTGCGGCACGGCTGGGCGGTGACGGCCCGGCGGGCGGCGGGACGGCGCTGGCCCGCCGCCGTGGTCGTGGTGCCCGGCGACGCGGGGCGACGGCTGGACCGGGGGTGGCTGCACACCGCCTTCGGGCGGGGGGAGCGCCACCTGTCCGTGGTGCAGGGCACCGGCGGCGGGGCCGCCGCAGCGGTCGCCGTGCCGCGCCGGGTGGAGCGCGTCACCCGACTGCCCCTGCTGCTGGGCAGGGCGGTGCCCGCCGGCGGCACCCCCGCCCCCTGAACGACGCGCCGGTGGGGACGCCCCCTCGGGGGCCTCCCCACCGGCGCGGACGCCGTCCGGTGCCAACGGCTGCTAACGGCCCTCGATGTCGTCCTCGTCGAAGGCGTCGCTGATGTCGAACCGGCAGATCACCCGCTCCGGGTCGACCGCGTCGAACGGATCGCGCAGCCACTCCCCCGGCTCGGCGGGCTCCTCGGCGGCGGTGACCCAGGTGGTGGCGTCGCCCTCCTCCAGCCCGAACTCCTTGTGGCGGCTCGCGATCTCGTCCGGCTCGTACTCCCCGAACAGGACACCGAGGGCGGCGTGCAGGCTGTGCTCGGCGGCGACGCCGCGCACCTCCTCCTCGTTCACGGAATCCGGGTCGAGATCGGTGATCTGCTGGGCCCGGGCGATGAGGCGCCGGGAATCGTTGACGGTGTAGTCCCGTCGGATGAACACGCTGATCGCCTCGGGTTCGCCGGGTCCCTCGTACCCGGACGCCCCCTCGGACAGCGGCACCTCGAAGGGGGTGACCTCGTCGTAGGCGTCGTACAGCAGTTCGTCATAGACCTCGCCCGCCGCGGCGAGTTCGTTGAAGGCGGCGAAGACGGCGGCCGCCGCCTCGGCGTCGTCCTCCCCCGCCGCCGCCCGCCGTTCCACGGCGGTGAGGTGCCGATCCAGCGCTTCCTTGAGCGCCTCGGCTGCGGCTCGTACCTCGGCAGCCCCGGGCTGCACAACATCAGACATGGTGCAGACGGTATCGGGAAGAGGGGCCTGCCCGCACAATGGAGGCGATGCCGGAATACGAGTTTCGTGATGTGTACGTGCCCCGGGGGGTGTCCCGCTCCGCCACCACCCGGCTGTTGACCGAGCAGGCCGAGTACGGCCACTGGGAGCTGCACCGGTTGCGTCTGTACCCGGATGGCAGCAGAAGGGTGCGCCTGCGCCGGCGGATCATCCGTCAGGTGCGGGCCACGTGGTGACGAGGACGATCCGCGCGGATCGTGGATGAGGGGGCGGCCCGGGGCGCGGGCCGCCCCCTCATCGGTGCCGGCACCGGCCGTGTCGACACGGCGACGGGGCCCCGCGGGCGCGGGACCCCGTCCGCCGGGCCGAGGAGCCCGGGAGGTGCGCTCAGGCGGGCTGCCCGACGCGGTTGCGGCGGTAGAGCACCGCGCCACCGGCCAGCAGGCCGGCCGCGGCCAGGCCGGCGGCGGCCAGGGGCAGCTCGGAGCCGGTCTGCGCGAGGGAACCGTCACGCGGCGCGGAGACGGCGACCGGGGTCTCGTCGTCGGCCTCGTCACCGCCGCCCTGCGGGGCGCGCTCACGCGGCGTCTCCTGCTGCGGGGTCTCGGAGCCCGGGGTGTCGGGGGTGTCGGGGGTGTTCGGCGTCTCCGGCCCACCCGGGTTGCCGGGAGTGCCCGGCCCACCCGGGTTGCCGGGAGTACCGGGCTCACCGGGAGTACCGGGGGTACCGGGAGTGCCCGGCTCACCCGGCTCACCCGGCTCACCCGGGTTGCCGGGGTTGCCGGGGTTGCCCGGCCCCGGGTTCTCCGGCGCGGGCGGGACGTCACCGCCACCGGACACGTTGGTGCAGCTGTTGCCGACCGCGGGGTTGAGGATCCCCACGACGTCGATGGTGTTGCCGCAGACGTTCACCGGAACGTGCACCGGCACCTGGATGGTGTTCCCGGAGGCGACACCCGGCGAGTTGGTGGAGGCCCCCTCGGCCACCGCGCCGTTGTTGCCCTCGGACACGTTGGCACAGGTGTTGCCGACGGCCGGGTTGAGCAGGCCCACCACGTCGATGGTGTTGCCGCAGACGTTCACCGGAACGTGCACCGGCACCTGGATGGTGTTGCCGGACAGCACGCCCGGCGAGTTGGTGGCCGCCCCGGCCGCGTCGGCGTTCGCGAACGCCGTCCCGCCCCCCGAGAGCGCGAGCACGCCGCCCGCGGTGGCGACGGAGATCAGGCCCTTCCTGGTGACCTGTCGCATGGTGGTTCCCCTGCCTTGATATGCCTCGTCGAAGTTGCTGATGGACCGCTTGTCGGTCCCGGGGCGGCGGGGCGCTCGAGGTCGCGCCCGCGCCGCGCGGATACCCCACGGCCCCGGAGCGCGGGTGAGCACCCCGGGGCCGCACGGTGTCAAGCCCGCATGGGAATGGGGCGAAGCGTCAGAGGTTGACGCAGACGTTGCCGAAGGCCGGGTTCAGGATCCCGACGATGTCGATGGTGTTGCCGCACAGGTTCACCGGAACGTGGACCGGGATCTGGACGACGTTGCCGGAGGCGACACCCGGGGAGTTCACCGCGGCGCCCTGGGCGTCGGCGTCCGCGACGGCCATGCCGGCACCCGCCAGAACCAGACCACCGGTGGCGGCGGCGACGGCGGCGACCTTCTTGATCATTACTTCCTCCTCGTAGACATCGCGGCCCCGTTGAGGGCTGCACCAGCTGTAACGAGGGGGGATGGAGGGGGGCACGAGCCCGAGGACTCATTCACCCTTCCTGATCATGGCTCGCACGCCCGACCGACCCGCCGCGGGCAGGTCGCGGGGGTCGGTCGGGCGGGGCGAATACGGGAAATTCGCAGGTCAGCAGCGGTCGATGAACCGGTCGAGCACCCGGACACCGAACTGCAGGCCATCCACCGGTACCCGCTCGTCGACCCCGTGGAACATCCCGGCGAAGTCCAACTCCGGGGGGAGCTTCAGCGGGGCGAACCCGAAACCGCGGATCCCGAGGTCGTCGAAGGACTTGGCGTCGGTGCCGCCGGAGAGCATGTACGGCACCGCCCGGGCCACCGGGTCCTCGGCCACCAGGGCGGTACGCATGGCGTCCACCAGGGCCCCGTCGAAGGTGGTCTCCAGCGCCTTGTCGCTGTGCACGTCCTCCCGCTTCACCCGGGGGCCGATCAGCCGGTCGATGTCGGCGAGGAACTCCTCCTCGTACCCCGGCAGGAAGCGGCCGTCCACGTGCGCCACCGCCTGGCCGGGGATGACGTTCACCTTGTACCCGGCGTCCAGCTGGGTGGGGGCGGCGGTGTTGCTCAGCGTCGCACCGATGATCTTGGCGATGCCGCCGAGCCTGGCCAGCGTGGCCTCCATGTCCTCCGGGTCCAACTCGACGCCGAGGGCGTCGGAGAGCTCGTCCAGGAAGGAACGGACGGTCTTGGTCACCCGCACCGGGAAGGTGTGCCTGCCGACCCGGCCCACCGCCTCGCACAGCTCGGTGATGGCGTTGTCCCGGTTGACCATCGAGCCGTGACCGGCGGTGCCGTCCACGGTCAGCCGCATCCAGTGCATGCCCTTCTGGGCCGTCTCGATGAGGTACAGGCGCAGATTCTCGTTGACGGTGAAGGAGAAGCCGCCGACCTCGCTGATCGCCTCGGTGACCCCCTCGAAGAGATCGGGGTGGTGATCCACCAGGTACCGGGCGCCGTGCGTGCCGCCGGCCTCCTCGTCGGCGAGGAAGGCCAGCACGATGTCGCGCGGGGGCCTGCGGCCGGAGCGCAGACGGTCGCGCACGACCGCCAGGGTCATGGCGTCCATGTCCTTCATGTCCACCGCGCCCCGACCCCACACGCAGCCGTCGGCGATCTCACCGGAGAAGGGGTGGTGGGTCCAGTCGGCGGCGTTGGCGGGGACCACGTCGGTGTGCCCGTGGATCATCAGGGCGGGGCGCAGT
>NZ_VKHS01000388.1 GCF_014141525.1 Streptomyces calidiresistens | reverse complement strand
CCCCCACCCTTCCCGGAAGCACCCCGCCCCCGGGTCCTATACTTCGGCGAATGGAGCCGACGAGTCGGATCGAGCCGCTGTACGCCGCCGTCCTGCGCCGCAACCCCGGAGAGAAGGAATTCCACCAAGCCGTTCGCGAGGTGCTGGAATCCCTGCAACCGGTCCTCGACCGTCACCCCCACTACGCGGAGACCGCCGTGGTGGAGCGGTTGTGCGAACCGGAGCGCCAGATCGTCTTCCGGGTGCCCTGGGCCGACGACCGCGGCAGGATCCACGTCAACCGCGGTTTCCGGGTGGAGTTCAACAGCGCCATCGGCCCCTACAAGGGGGGACTGCGCTTCCACCCCTCGGTCAACCTCGGCATCGTCAAGTTCCTCGGCTTCGAACAGACCCTGAAGAACGCGCTGACCGGCAAGCCCATCGGCGGGGCCAAGGGCGGCAGCGACTTCGACCCCAAGGGACGTTCCGACGCGGAGGTCATGCGCTTCTGCCAATCCTTCATGACCGAGCTCTACCGCCACCTGGGGGAGCACACCGACGTCCCGGCCGGCGACATCGGCGTCGGCACCCGGGAAATCGGCTACCTCTTCGGCCAGTACCGCCGCATCACCAACCGCTTCGAGTCCGGCGTCCTGACCGGCAAGGGCATCGGCTGGGGCGGCGCCCCCGGCCGTCCCGAGGCCACCGGCTACGGCCTGGTCGTCTTCACCCAACAGATGCTCTCCACCCGCGGCGACTCCCTCGACGGCAAACGGGTCGTCGTCTCCGGCGCCGGGAACGTCGCCCTGCACGCCATCGAGAAGGCCACGGCGCTCGGTGCCGTCGTGATCGCCTGCTCGGACTCCCGGGGATACGTCGTCGATCCCAAGGGCCTCGACCTCGACCTCCTCAAGGAGGTCCGCGAGGCACGCGGTCGGGTCGAGGAGTACGCCGAACGCCGCGGAGGCGACGCCCGCTTCGTGACCGACGCCCCCGTCTGGCAGGTGCCCTGCGAGGTGGCCCTGCCCTGCGCCACGCAGAACGAACTGACCGCCGAGGACGCCGGGGAACTCATCCGCCACGGGGTCCTGGCGGTGGCCGAGGGCGCCAACATGCCGACCACTCCCGACGCCGTCGAACTGCTCCGCGAGGCCGGGGTGCTCTTCGCGCCGGGCAAGGCGGCCAACGCCGGGGGAGTGGCCACCAGCGCCCTGGAGATGCAGCAGAACGCCTCGCGCGACTCCTGGACCTTCGAGTACACCGAACAGCGGCTCGAGGAGATCATGCGGCACATCCACGACACCTGCTTCGAGACGGCCGAACGCTACGGTCGGCCCGGGGACTACCAGCTCGGGGCCAACATCGCCGGCTTCGAACTCGTGGCGGACGCGATGGTGGCCCAGGGCCTCATCTGACCCCGGTACCCGCACACCGGCCCCACCCCCGTCGCCGGGGGTGGGGCGGGCCCTGTCGGCCTCTCGGCGACAGGGCCCGCCCCGGGGGCTTTCCGTGCCCCCCGGCGCCCGGCGCCCGGCACACCGTCCCGGGCGACACACGGAACGCCGTATCCACCGATCACGCCGATCGGCGGGCCGGACGG
The DNA here is from genome assembly GCF_014141525.1 of Streptomyces calidiresistens. GTDB lineage: Bacteria > Actinomycetota > Actinomycetes > Streptomycetales > Streptomycetaceae > Streptomyces > Streptomyces calidiresistens. Next base: position 3,526 of record NZ_VKHS01000388.1, on the reverse strand, counting down.
GTACAGCCCGCCCCTCGGGTCCCGGCGACACCGCGGCCCGAGGCCGGAACCATCCCGCCCCTTCCGGGCCCCGGGGCCGGAGGGACGGGACGGCGTCCCAGCCGTGACCGCACCCCGCCGCGGGGGAGGAAACCCCGACGCACGGCCCCCGCACCGTCGATGGCACCACGAACCCGGGTGCCCGACCGTGCGGGGGTCCCGCCGTTCCCTCAGGCGGTGTGCAGGGTCAACCCGTAGTGCTGAAGAATCGGATTGATCGGGTTGAACACGGTCATGGAGGAACCACCGCAGCTGCCGCTGCCACCGGAGTGCACGCCCTGGGCCTGGTCACCGGCGATCACCGACCCGCCGGAGTCCCCCGGCGCGCTGCAGGCCGAGGTGAACGACATCCCGTGGGCGACCTCACCGCTGGAGTACTGCACCGTCTGGTTCACGGCCGTCAGGGTGCCGCAGCGCCAGCCCGTCGTGGAGCCGGAGCGACAGATCGAGGACCCCACCGGGGCGGGGGAGGAGCCGCGCACCAACTGGTCCGGCACGGTGCCCCAGCCCAGCACCACGGGCACGGTCCACCAACCGCTGCCGACATCCACCCAGGCCATGTCGCTGCCGGGCCACACCCGCCCCCGAACGTGGCCGATGTGGGTGTTGTCCCAGCCCCGCACGGCGGACCCCGTGGTGCCGCAGTGTCCCGCCGTGACGAAACCGCCGTGCACGGAGAAGCCGATCGAGCAGCGCGCGTTGCCGACGTAGAACGGGTCGCCCCCGACGATGCCGGCGGCATGGGTCACGATCGGATCCCCGAGCAACTCGACGTCGACCGGTCCGCCGCCGGCGGCCTCCGTCACGAACTCCCGCACCGCGGGATCGTCCGCGTTCTCCTCGACCACGTGAACGACGACCCGGTTGGCCCGGACGTCCACACCCCACCCGGCGACGCCGGTCGGGGCCCGGTCGGCCATGTCGTCGATCCCGGCCTTCACCGTGTCGAGTTCGGCGGCACTGTGGGTGACCAGTTCGGTGGTGGCACCGGTCCCCTCGACCATCGGGACGGCGCCGCCGTCGGTGACGGCGACGACGAGCTCGCCGGAAGCCGGATCGAACCAACTGCCGCCGAAGGCATCACCGGCCGCCCGCTCGGCGAACGGGGCGAGTTCGACGGCCTCGGCCTCCTGGGCCAAACGGGTGAGGGCCTGATCCTTCGTCAATCCGAGATCGGTCTGCATGGCCGCGATCAGGCCGGGGGACGCGGCCTCCACCTCCGCCGCCGCGACAGCGGCGGGAGAGGAAAGACCGGCCAGGCCGGCCGCGAGGAAGAGGGTGGACAGCCCGGCACCGACGGTGCGTCGGGTGAGCCTGCCACGAGACGTGGTACGAGACATGGGTGGTGCCCTTCTTGTGTTCCCTCGGTGGGGGTGGAACAGCGAAGGCCGGGAGCGCTCTCGAACCCAGTGGGAGCGTAGGAGCCGGGACCACCCCGCGTCCACCCCCGGAAGTTCCGGAACTCCCGCCCCCCTCAGAGCACTTGACCCACCTCCGGGCCATGGGCCCCCTCCGGGCAAGCGGGAGCACCCGGCCCGTCCCCCCCGGCCCCGCACACATCCGCGCATGCCGTTTCGGTCGAGGGGACAACAAGGACGGGGCCGGCACCGTTCACACCCCGGCCCCCGGAACGCCGGCGCCGAGAAGCACGTCCGCGCCCGTGCCCCCCGGCACGACCCACACCCACACCCACACCCGCGCCCGACCGACCGCCCCGCTTCCGCGCCCGTGAATCCCCGAACCCGCCGGTCCCCCGGGCCCCTGGCGAAGGCCACCGGCAAGGACCGCTTCCACCGGCCGCCCCGGGCATGAACGGCACCCACGCCCCGGAACCTCTCCGCACGAATGACAGGAGCCGGTGGTGCCCACCTGCATGCCGTGGCTGCGACCGCGGGGCATCGAACCTCCAGGACGACCGCGGCCCTCGCCACGGACCGGTCCTCGCGCATCGCGATCACCGGCCCGGGGCCGAAGGCGCTGCCACTGCGCAGGGCCGGGGGCGAGCCACACCGAGGCGCGTGCGACGGGGTCGAGGAAGGACGTGACCTCGACCCGGATCACGGCGATGTCGAAGGCCGATTCGACGGCCGGTGTTCGGCTTCCGATGTTCCACATCGGCCGCCGGCACCGGAGACGGGTGTTCTCCGGTGCGCTTCGGCGATCGGTCGAAGGATGAGGTCGGTATCGGATGATGCCGTCGCCAATCTCGTAGCCGCGCCGCCGGCACCGGGCCGCGCCCTTCTTCAGCCGCATCTGTTCGGCGGTGGCCAGGGCCTCCCGGAAGCCGAGTGGAAGCGGCTGGGCGTCCCCGAAGTCCTCCGGCAGCTCGAGGACCACCTCCCACTCGCCGTGGATGAGGTACCCCCACACGTCGGCCACCGTGATGTCGTTCTCGACGGCGCTCTCCTCGAAAACCCACAGAGAAGCGGCTTCCGGCAACGCGGTAACATCCATACCCTCATCACGGACAACGGCTTCCTGCCGGCGGCAGGAACCCTCGGGACCGCATACGCAGCCGAGGTGGCCCGCCACTCACACGCACGCCTGTGATGGTGCGGGAAGGAGCCGGACGATCCCCACCCAAGGAAAGTCGCCCGTCCTGTGAAACGCGCGCACGCTCCAGCGTCCCGCCGGCACGGAAATTCGGGCCTGCTCCGGAAATCCTCCCCCGTCGGGGTACTCCACGGCCAGGTCGGACCCCGCTACAGCGGAGTCCAGGAGAACCGCTGCGCCATCGGTTTCCCAGACTCCGCAGTCCTCCCACTCCCTCACCGGGTCGTCCAGGACAGCCATGGCGGCTTCGAGGAGTTCGGCATCGGAATCGGCAGCGAGCCATCGCAGGAAGATCTTCTGCTCGGAGAGGTAGCAGGTGGTGGCCGGCTCATCGGCCAACACCACCCCGGAACTCTCGGCGCCGACGTCGATGACCCCGGCCCAACCCTCCACGCCACACGCGCGGTCGTAGTCATCGGGAACGTCGGTGCCGCCGACGATCACGCCGTCATCCGTGCAGCCGCCCCACCGGTCCAGCGCGGAAGCCGGAACAACGATCAACGGCCCCCCATCGACCGCACCCAAGCGAGATCGGCCTGGACGCGACGAGAGGCGTTGCGGGATGCGGTCATGCGATCAGTCTGCCGTTGTCCACTGACACCCTCCTGCCCCGCAACAGCTAGGCATTCCACCAGGCATCACTGCCACAACACCACCCACCCGGCACCACTGGTGGTCGCCGGCGCGTGGCCCCCCTTCCCCCGCACTCCCCGGCGGGCTCCCACAACTGTTCTCCCCCTTCCGAGGGAGAGGCCCTTGAGGGAGGGGCTTCTCTTGGCACGGAGCGGAGCGCCTCAACGCGTTCCCCGGCAGCGCAGGCCACAAGACACGCGGGTGCATCCCCCTCCGGCAACGCGCTCACGTACCCGATGGCTTCCACGGGCGAGAGCACAGGCAGTCCATGACGCGGCACCCCCACCACCCCGACTCCACC
>NZ_VKHS01000387.1 GCF_014141525.1 Streptomyces calidiresistens | reverse complement strand
GGCCGTCGCGTCCCCGACCCCCGCGCCCCCGGTCGCCGGTGGCACCGGCCGGGTGGTTCCCCCGCCCGGCCGGGAGCCGGCCGGCGGAGGGGCACCGAGCCGGCCCTGAGGAACGGGGACCCTCCCGGCACCCGGGGCGGGGCACCGGGGCGCGGTCGCGCCGGACCGACCGGGCAAACCGATGCGCGTCCGCCCCTCCGCTCGGCCTAGGATTGGGCGCGAACCCACCCCTCAACGAGTCAAGAGGATCCCCACATGCCCGGCATCACGCGCGAGGAGGTAGCCCACCTCGCCCGGCTGGCGCGTCTGGAGCTGAAGGACGAAGAGCTCGACCACTTCGCCGCTCAGCTCGACGACATCATCGGGGCCGTCGCCGCGGTCTCCGACGTCGCCGACGAGGACGTGCCGCCGACCTCCCACCCGCTGCCGCTGACCAACGTCATGCGTCCGGACGAGGTCCGCCCCGGCCTGACCCCCGACCAGGCGCTCTCCGGCGCCCCGGCCCGGGAGCAGCAGCGTTTCAAGGTGCCGCAGATCCTGGGGGAGGAGTGACCGCCATGACCGACACGACGACCGGGATCCCCTCCCCGGACCCGACCCGGATGACCGCCGCCGCGATCGCCGACGGCATCGCCGCCGGCGAGTTCACCGCCGTCGAGGTCGCCGAGGCCCACCTGGCCCGCATCGACGCCGTCGACGAGAAGGTGCACGCCTTCCTGCACGTGGACCGCGACGGCGCGCTGGCCGCCGCCCGCGCCGTGGACGAGCGCCGCGCCGCGGGCGAGCCGCTCGGCCCGCTGGCGGGTGTGCCGCTCGCGCTGAAGGACATCTTCACCACCGAGGGCGTGCCCACCACCGTCGGCTCGAAGATCCTCGAGGGCTGGATCCCGCCCTACGACGCCACCCTCACCAAGCGGCTGAAGGACGCCGGCGTCGTGGTGCTCGGCAAGACCAACATGGACGAGTTCGCCATGGGCTCCTCCACCGAGAACAGTGCCTACGGCCCCACCGGCAACCCGTGGGACCTCACCCGCATCCCCGGTGGCTCCGGCGGTGGCTCCGCCGCGGCCCTCGCCTCCTGGCAGGCGCCGCTGGCCATCGGCACCGACACCGGCGGTTCGATCCGCCAGCCGGCCGCCGTCACCGGCACCGTCGGTGTCAAGCCCACCTACGGCGCGGTCTCCCGGTACGGCATGGTCGCCTTCTCCTCCTCCCTGGACCAGGGCGGACCCTGCGCGCGGACCGTCCTCGACGCGGCCCTGCTGCACGAGGTGATCGCCGGGCACGACCCGCTGGACTCCACCTCCATCGACGCGCCGGTCCCCCCGGTGGTCGAGGCCGCCCGCAACGGCTCGGTCGAGGGTCTGCGGGTCGGCGTGATCACCGAGTTCCGCGGCGACGGCTACCAGGCCGGTGTGATGCGGCGCTTCGACGAGTCGGTGGAGCTGCTCGCCGGGCTCGGCGCCGAGATCGTCGAGCTGTCCTGTCCGTCCTTCACCAAGGCGCTGGCGGCCTACTACCTGATCGCCCCCTCCGAGTGCTCCTCCAACCTCGCCCGCTTCGACGGCCTGCGCTACGGCCTCCGGGTGGGCGACGACGGCACCCGCTCCGCCGAGCAGGTCACCGCCCTCACCCGGGAGGCCGGCTTCGGCCCCGAGGTCAAGCGCCGCGTCATGCTGGGCACCTACGCGCTGTCCTCCGGCTACTACGACGCGTACTACGGCAGCGCCCAGAAGGTCCGCACCCTGATCTCCCGGGATTTCGAGCGCGCTTTCGGGCAGGTGGACGTCATCGTCTCGCCCACCACCCCGACCACCGCGTTCCCCATCGGCGAGCGGGCGGACGACCCGATGGCCATGTACCTCGCCGACCTGTGCACCATCCCGAGCAACCTCGCCGGCAACGCGGCGATGTCGCTGCCCTGCGGCCTGGCCCCCGAGGACGGTCTGCCGGTGGGGTTGCAGATCATCGCCCCCGCGATGGCGGATGACCGCCTCTACCGCGTCGGAGCCGCCGTCGAGGCCGCTTTCGGGGCACGCTGGGGACACCCGATCCTCGAGGAGGCACCAGCACTGTGAACGTCAAGAAGAAGTCCAAGGCCGGCACCTACCTGTCCATCGGCACCTCGCTCTTCGGTGTCGTCGGTGTCGTCCGCCAGCTGCGCACCGCCCGTCGCGACCACGACACCCTGGAACTGGTGGACGGCATCATCTCCGCCGCCGCCCTGGTCACCGGTGTCGCCCTGCTCGCCCGTGAGCTGCGCCGGATGAACGACGACTCCACAGATCTGTTCGACAGCTGAGCGGTCGCGGACCGCAGAGCAGCCCACCCGAGAGGTACGCACCCCCGTGACCGTCATCGACCTGGTGTCGTACGAGGACGCCCTGGCGTCCTTCGACCCCGTCATGGGCCTGGAGGTCCATGTCGAGCTCGGCACCGCCACCAAGATGTTCTGCGGCTGTTCCACCGCCCTCGGGGCGGAGCCGAACAGCCAGACCTGCCCCGTGTGCCTCGGCCTGCCCGGGGCCCTGCCGGTCGTCAACGCGACCGGCGTGGAGTCCGCCGTGCGGATCGGTCTCGCGCTCCACTGCGAGATCGCCCGCTGGTGCCGATTCGCCCGGAAGAACTACTTCTATCCGGACATGCCGAAGAACTTCCAGACCTCCCAGTACGACGAGCCCATCGCCTTCAACGGCCACCTCGACGTGCAGCTGGAGGACGGCGAGGTCTTCCGCGTGGAGATCGAGCGGGCGCACATGGAGGAGGACACCGGCAAGTCCACGCACGTGGGCGGGGCCACCGGCCGGATCCACGGCGCCTCGCACTCGCTGCTGGACTACAACCGGGCGGGCATCCCGCTGATCGAGATCGTCACCAAGCCGATCGTCGGCGCCGGTGAGCGGGCGCCGGAGGTGGCCCGGGCGTACGTGGCCGAGCTGCGCGAGCTGATCCGCTCCCTGGGGGTCTCCGAGGCCCGCATGGAGATGGGCCAGATGCGCTGCGACGTCAACCTCTCGCTGCGCCCGCACGGGCGCGAGAAGTTCGGCACCCGCAGCGAGACCAAGAACGTCAACTCGCTGCGCAGCGTCGAACGGGCGGTCCGTTTCGAGATCCAGCGGCACGCCGGGGTGCTCTCCTCCGGCGGCACCATCGTGCAGGAGACACGCCACTTCCACGAGGAGGACGGTTCCACCACCTCCGGCCGGGTCAAGGAGGAGGCGGAGGACTACCGCTACTTCCCCGAGCCCGACCTGGTGCCGGTGGCCCCGGACCCGGCCTGGGTGGAGGAGCTGCGCGCCTCCCTGCCGGAGCCGCCGCGGGTGCGCCGCAACCGGCTGCGCGAGGAGTGGGGCCTGACCGCGCACGAGATGCAGTCGGTGCTCAACGCGGGCGCGCTGGACCCGATCGTCGCCACCATCGGGGCGGGGGCCGATCAGGCCGCCGCCCGCAAGTGGTGGCTCGGCGAGCTGGCCCGGCGCGCCAACGAGCAGGGTGTCGACCTCATCGCGCTGCCCATCACCCCCGTACAGGTGGCCCGGGTCGCCGAGCTGGTCGCCGAGGGCACCCTCAACGACAAGCTCGCGCGCCAGGTCATCGAGGGCGTGCTCGCCGGCGAGGGCGAGCCGGACGAGGTGGTGGCGGGGCGCGGCCTGGCCATCGTCTCCGACGACGGCGCCCTGGGCACCGCCGTGGACGAGGCGATCGCCGCCAACCCGGCGATCGCCGACAAGGTCCGCGGGGGGAAGGTGGCGGCGGCCGGCGCGCTGGTCGGCGCCGTCATGAAGGCCACCCGGGGGCAGGCCGACGCGGCCCGGGCCCGGGAGCTGATCCTGGAGCGGCTGGGCGTGCAGGGCTGAGCCCGCCCGGTCCGGACACGCGGAGGGCCGGCACCCGTCACGGGTGCCGGCCCTCCGGCGTTCCCGGAGGCGCTTCCGCCGGGGCGGGGGCGGTCCGCTCAGGCCGCCGACCAGCCGTTGTCCACCGGCAGGATCGCGCCGCTGATGTTGGAGGCCGCGTCGGAGGCGAGGAAGACGATCACCGCCGCCTGCTCCTCCGATTCGGAGATCCGGCCGACGGCCCCCATGTACCGCCCCAGGACCTGCGGTCCGAGCCCGGCCGGGTCCACGTTCGGGACCATGCCGGTGGCGGTGCCGCCGGGGGCCACGGCATTGGCGCGGACGCCGTGGTCGCGGTACATCACGGCGAGCGACTTCGTCAGGCCGATCACCCCGTGCTTGGAGGCGGTGTACGCGGCTCCGGCGGCGCTGCCGCGCAGGCTCGCCTCGGAGGCGACATTGACGATCGAGCCCCGCCCCTTCTCCAGCATGTGCGGCAGCACGGCGCGGCTGAGGAGGAAGGGCGCCGTGAGGTTGATCCGCAGCACCCGCTCCCACTCGGCGTCGGTGATGTCGGCGACGGCGGTCATGCCGTCCATGATCCCGGCGTTGTTCACCAGGACGTCGACTCCCCCGAGGCTTTCCACCGCCGTGGTGACGACCTCGTCGACGACGGCCTGCTCGGAGAGGTCGCCGATCACGGCGGCGGCCGTGCCCCCGGCGTCGGTGATCTCCGCCGTCACGGCTTCGGCGGTCTCCTTGTTCAGGTCGGCCACCAGGACCTTCGCGCCCTCCCGGGCGAAGGCGAGGGCGGTGGCCCGGCCGATGCCGGAACCGGCGCCGGTGACGATGACGACTCGGCCGTCGAGGCCGGTGGTGCTGCTCATGCCGGGACTCCTCGGCTCGCCCGGCGCGTTACCGGAGCGGCGGGCGGGTGGTGTGCGGGTGGTGTGCGGAAGGGGGGCCGGTGGTTTCTGTCGCACAGTGACGGTAAGTCGGGGTGGAGGGGACGGCAACCGGCCGAACGGCCCGAACGGTCGAGGAGGGGAGCCCCGCATGGCCGGGAGAACGGGGCGTCCCCGCTGCCGTCCGCCCGTCACCACCCGGGGCGTGGCCGGTACCCCCGCCGAGGCCATCGCCGCCGCCGCGGGGATCTCCACCCGCACCCCGTGGCCGTACTTTCCCTCCGAGGAGGACTGTGTCCCCCCTTCTGCCCATCGGCACCCGGGCCGCGGCCCGTTGCCCGGCGGACCGGGGGCGGGGGAGACCCCCACCGCCGCCGTCGGGCGTCC
>NZ_VKHS01000386.1 GCF_014141525.1 Streptomyces calidiresistens | reverse complement strand
GCCCGGGACGGCGGGAGCGGCCGGGGAGGCGGGGCGCTCCGGGTAACGCTCCCCACCACGGCCCCCTCTCGGCTCCCACTCGGCTCCCACTTGGCCCTTCACCTCGGAGTTTTCATCCGATATGCGATGAATGTCGAGCGGTGCCACGCTGGTTCGGGGGCACGTGTCCCGCGTGCTCCCGCCCCCGTCCCGAAGGAGCGAACATGGGGATCTCCGACCGTTTCGACCAGTTCAAGGACAAGGCGCAGGACGCGGCCCACCGGGCCAAGGAGCACCTCGACGAGGGCCGCGAGAAGAAGGGCGACCGTTCCCGCGAGGCGGAGGGCGGTCGCAGGGGCGAACGCGACACCGGCTCCGGCGAACGCCCGGGCCGGGAGCGCGGCGCCCCGGAGCGCGGGACCGGTGAGCACACCCGGCACCGCACCCACGAGCACGGCGGCCACGGCGGGCACCGCCGGGAGCAGGCGCGGCGGGACGATACGCGCGAGCGCGGCGAGCACGACTGACCCCGCCCGCCGACTCCGCCGACCGCGTCGGCGCGCCCCGCGCCCGGACGGACGCGGGGCGCCCGGCGCGGCGCCGGGCGGGAGCCCTCCCGGCCCCGTGACGGACCGGGAGGGCTCCCCCGGGCGGGGATCCCCGGGGCGGTCAGCCCTCCGGGGCGGGCTGCGGCGCCGTCCCCGGAGCGGACTCCCGCCCGGACTCCGGAGCGGGCCCCGGCGCCGGTCCCCGGCCGGGCTCCGGGCGGGCGCGGGAGCGCTCGTCGGCCGCTCCCCCGGCACCGACCAGACCGGGAGGGGGACCGCCCGCCGGACTCGGCGGCAGGCGACGCATCTCGCGCTTCGCCACCGTGCCCAGCACCGTCGGCATCAGGGGCCGCAACGCCTGCATGCCGCGCAGCCACCGCTGCCCGTACACGTGGGCGGCGCGGCGCTCGATGCCCGCCAGCAGACGGTCCACGGCGGGCCCGGCCGGGTAGGTGCGGTTGGCCGGCCACGGCAGTTTGCTCCGCCCGCGCCCCAGCGCCGGGTCCTCGTCGGCGCCGCGCACCATGTCGGTGTCGGTCCAGCTGAGGTAGGCCACGCCGACGTCCACGCCGCGGTGGCCGACCTCGGCCCGCAGGGCGTGCGCGAACGCCTCCGCCCCGGACTTGGAGGCGCAGTAGGCGGTCATCATCGGCGCGGACACGATCGCCGCCAGGGAGGCCACCTGGAGGAAGTACCCCCGGCTCTCCAGCAGGTCGGGCAGGAAGGCCCGGCAGGTGGCGGCCGAACCGATGAGGTTGACCTCGATCACCCGCCGCCAGGTCGCGTCGTCGGACTCGGCGAACGGCCCGCCGGTGGCCACGCCGGCGTTGGCGACCACCACGTCCACCCGGCCGAATTCCCCACGGACCCGCCGCGCCGCCTCCCGCATCGCCGCCGGGTCGGTGACATCGGCGGGCAGTACCAGCGCCGGTCCGGGCAGGGAGTCGGCGACCTCCCTCATCCGCTCCGGCTCCAGGCCGACCAGCGCCACCCGCAGGCCGCGCCGCGACAGCCCGCGGACCAGCAGCTCGCCGATGCCGCGGGCGGCGCCCGTCACCACCGCCACCCGGGCCCCCGGGGAACCGGCCGTACCCCGGGCCGCGCCCGATTCCCCGCCCGGCTTCCCGGGCCCGCCGGCCATCACGCCTCCTCCCCGGCACCGGCGCCGGCGCCCGCGCCGCTCCCCGCACCCTCGACCGACTCTTCCGGCCGGGGGGACCGCCCGGATGCACCCGCCGGTGGATGTTCGCGCGCCAGATCGCGCAGGATGCCGGCGACCCGCCCCGGATCCTCCATCGGGGTCATGTGACCGAGGTCGGGCAGCATCACCGGCTCCCCCGCGTTCGGCAGCGCCCGCGCGATCCGGTGGGCGTGCACGGGCGGGGTGAGGGCATCGGCGGTGCCGTGCACGACCACCGTCGGCACCGTGAGCAGCGGCAGCTTCTCCCGCAGGTCCAGGGCGGCGAGCACGGCGGCCCACTCCGCGCGGGAACGGCGCGGGCAGGCGTGCACCAGCTCCGCGACCTCCCGCCGCAGCCGGCGATCGGCACCGGGACCCAGCGTGGTGCGGGCCAGCGCCCACTCGGTGAGCGGGGTGACCGGCCCCATCGGCAGCGTCGAGCCGAGCAGCAGCCGCTGCGCGCGCGTGCGCAGCGCGACCGAGCGGAAGGGCGTCACGCGCGCCTCGGGGATCAGCCGGTCGGTACCGGTGCTGCACAGCATCGCCGCGCCCACCCGCTCCCGGAAGGTCGGCCGGTCGGCGGCGGCCACGATCGACATGGCCCCCATCGAGTGCCCGCCGACCACCGCCCGCTCCCCATCGGGAACGGTCGCGGCGAGCACCGCGCACAGGTCGTCGGCGAGGCGGTCGGGGGCGCAGCCGCGCCGCACGGCCGGGGTGCGGCCGTGGCCGCGCTGGTCGTAGCGGACCACCCGGTGGTCGGGGGGCAACCGGTCGAGGACCGCGTCCCAGAAGGAGATCGCGCAGGTCCAGCCGTGGGCGAGGACGATCGTCGGCGCGGGGGCGGCGGGCGCGTCGGGGTCGGCGGGTCGGGCCGGTTCGCGGACCACGGTGTGCAGGCGGGCGCCACCGGTGGACTCCACCACCAGCTCCCGGCTCCGGGTGCCCGCGCGGGCGGCCGGCACCGCACCGGCCGGGCCGCCGGGGACGGCCGCGCGGGTACGGGTGTCGCTGTCGGGACGGGGGCTCATCGGGCGGCTCCTTCCGGGACCCGGTCGAGGTGGCGGCTGCCCAGTACCTCGTACTCGGTCGGGTCCAGTCGGCGGGTGACGCGGCGGAAGGCCGCGGTGGTGTCGGGCCACACCGTGGTGTTGCGGCCGTTGGCGTCCAGGTACCAGCTCACGCAGCCACCGGTGTTCCACACCGAGCGGGCGATGCGGCGTTGGAGGGCGTCGTTGTAGGCGTCCACCGCCTCGCGGCGGGGCACCAGGGCGACCGGGCGGCCCGCCGGACCCGACAGGTCGGCGAGCCGGCGGACGTAGTCGGCCAGGTAGGAGAGCTGGGCCTCGATCATCAGGACCATCGAGCTGTTCCCCAGACCGGTGTTGGGGCCGATGATCGTCATGAAGTTGGGGAACCCCGCGACGGTGGAGCCGCGCAGCGCGGCCATGCCCTCGCGCCACTCCTCGGCCAGGGTGAGGCCCCGGGCGCCGGTGATCCGGTGCGCGATGGGCATGTCGGTGACGTGGAAGCCGGTGCCGAAGACGATGGTGTCGGCCTCGGCCTCGGTGCCGTCGGCCGCCACCAGGGTGGAGCCGCGCACCTCGCGCAGGGCGGAGGGCACCAGGTCCACGTGCGGCTCGGCGAGGGTGGGATACCAGTCGTTGGACAGCAGGATCCGTTTGCAGCCGAGCCGGTAGTCCGGGGTCAGCGCGCGGCGCAGTTCCGGGTCGGGGATCGCGCGGCGCATGTGGGCCAGGGCGAACCGCTCGACGACCCGCATCCGCTCGGGGTGCCGGGCGAAGTTCCCCACCTGGACCTCCCTGATCAGCCAGAGGAGGTGCCGGTGCAGGGCGGCGGCGGGGGGAAAGCGGGAGTGCAGGGCGCGTTCCGCCGCGCCGATGGCGCGGTCGGCGCGTGGCAGCACCCAGGGCGGGGTCCGCTGGAAGACGGTCAGCCGCAGCACCTCGGGGGCTATGGCGGGCACGATCTGGATGGCGGAGGCGCCGGTGCCGACCATCGCGACCCGGGCGCCGCGCAGGTCGTGGTCGTGGTTCCAGCGGGCGGAGTGGAAGACGGTGCCGGGGAAGTCCGCCAGGCCGGGGATGTCGGGGACGGCGGGGTCGGAGAGCGGGCCGGCGGCGGAGACCAGCAGGTCGGCGGTGAGGGTCCCGGAGGCGGTCTCGATCACCCAGCGCAGGGCGTCGCCGTCCCAGCGGGCGGCCAGCACCTCGGAGTCGAAGCGGATGTGCGGTCGCAGGTCGAAGGTGTCGGTGACCCACTCCAGGTACTCCAGGATGTGGGGCTGCCCGGAGAAGCTGCGGGGCCAGTCGGGCCGCCGGGCGAAGGAGAAGGAGTACAGGTGGGAGGGGACGTCGCAGGCGCAGCCCGGATAGGTGTTGTCCCGCCAGGTGCCGCCCACGCCCTTCGCCCGTTCCAGCAGGACGAAGTCGGTGACGCCCTCCCGGCGCAGGCACACGGCGGCCCCGAGCCCGCCGAAACCGGTACCGATCACCGCCACCCGGACGTGTTCCCGTTCGCGCATGTGGCCTCCTCGGCGAATCGCGCCAGTCATCACTGGCACGATGGGAGGGTAGGGCAGGAACCTACCGATTGGTAGGGCGCGTGCGCGTTTTAACCTGGCCGAATGACGGATGAGCCGCCGGCACGACCGGAGCCCGGACCCGCGGAAGAGATCGCGGGGTCCGGCCACGAGGCCGGGGCCCGCCCCGGAGCGGGCCGGGAGTACCGTACCGCCGAACTCGCGGAGGCCGCCGGCATCACCGTGCGCACCCTGCGCTTCTACCGCGAACGCGGACTGCTGCCCCCACCCCGCCGCGAGGGCCGGCTGGCCTGGTACGACGACCACCACCTGGCCCGCCTGCGGACCGTCGCCGCGCTGCTGGCGCGCGGTCACACCCTCAACGGCATCGCCGAGTTGATCGACGCGTTCACCCGGGGCCGCGACACCGGCGCCACCGCCGAACTCCTCGGCATGGCCGACCACGCCTGGCCACCCGCCGAGGAGGAGCCCGTCCGGCTGACCCCCGAGGACCTGGCCGCCCACTTCGAGACGGGCGACCGGCCCGGTGGGGACGGCGAGGACATCGCCGCGAACCTGGCCACCGCCATGGAGATCGGTTACATCGCGGCGGACGGGGACGAGGTGGTGCACGTGAGCCGCACCCTGCTGGAGGCCTCCTCGGCCCTGGTCCGGGCGGGACTGCCGCTGTCCTCGGTGCTGGCCACCGGCCGCCGGGTGCGCGGCCACGCCGAGGAGTTGGCGGAGAGCTTCACCGAACCGTGCGCACCCTGCGCTTCTACCGCGAACGCGGACTGCTGCCCCCACCCCGCCGCGAGGGCCGGCTGGCCTGGTACGACGACCACCACCTGGCCCGCCTGCGGACCGTCGCCGCGCTGCTGGCGC
>NZ_VKHS01000385.1 GCF_014141525.1 Streptomyces calidiresistens | reverse complement strand
CCCGCCCCGCATCACCCCGGCGCCCCGCGCCGACCACCTCAGCGAGGCGCAGCCGCGCCGGCACGGAACACCATCGAAAGGGACACCCTCATGACGCAGGCGGCCAAGGACCGCAAGGTCGTCCGGATCGCGATGAACGGCGTGACCGGCCGGATGGGCTACCGGCAGCACCTGGTCCGCTCGATCCTCGCCATCCGGGAGCGGGGCGGCGTGGATCTCGGCGACGGCCGGGTCATCTGGCCCGAGCCGGTCCTCGTCGGCCGCCGCGAGCACGCCCTGAAGGCGCTCGCCGTCACCCACGGCCTGGACCCGGAGACCGCCGTCTCCACCGACCTCGACGCCGTCCTGGCCGACGACTCGATCGACATCTACTTCGACGCCCAGGTCACCCTCGCCCGCGAGGAGGCGATCCGGAAGGCCATCGCCGCCGGCAAGCACGTCTACACCGAGAAGCCCACCGCCACCGGTCTGGACGGCGCCCTGGAGCTGGCACGGCGGGCGACCGCGGCCGGCATCAAGCACGGCGTGGTGCAGGACAAGCTGTTCCTCCCCGGCCTGCTCAAGCTCAAGCGGCTCATCGACGGCGGCTTCTTCGGCCGCATCCTGTCGGTGCGCGGCGAGTTCGGCTACTGGGTCTTCGAGGGAGACTGGCAGGAGGCCCAGCGCCCCTCGTGGAACTACCGCGCCGAGGACGGCGGCGGCATCACCGTCGACATGTTCCCGCACTGGGAGTACGTGCTGAACGAGCTGTTCGGCCGGGTGGAGAGCGTGCAGGCGCTGACCACCACCCACATCCCCGAGCGCCGCGACGAGCAGGGCAAGCCCTACACCGCCACCGCCGACGACGCCGCCTACGGCATCTTCCAACTGGAGGGCGGGATCGTCGCGCAGATCAACTCCTCCTGGGCGGTGCGGGTCAACCGTGACGAACTGGTGGAGTTCCAGGTGGACGGCACCGAGGGCTCGGCCGTCGCGGGCCTGCGCAACTGCCGTGTCCAGCACCGCGCGGTCACCCCGAAGCCGGTGTGGAACCCGGACCTGCCGGTCACCGAGCGGTTCCGCGACGACTGGCAGGAGGTGCCGGACAACGCCGAGTTCGACAACGGATTCAAGGCCCAGTGGGAGCTGTTCCTGCGCCACGTGGTGTGCGACGAGCCCTACACCTGGGACCTGCTCGCCGGTGCCCGGGGCGTGCAGCTCGCGGAGCTGGGCCTGCGTTCGGCCTCCGAGGGCCGGCGCCTGGACGTGCCCGAGCTGACGCTGTGACCCCCGCGCACGCCGCGCACACCGCGCACACCGTGCACCGCGAACCCGCCGCGCCCTGCGCGCTCCGCCTTCGAGGACTGACCCCGTGACGATTCTGCTGCCCGGCCCCGACGGGGCCCCGCACCCCTACGAGCCGCGCACCGAACCCGCGTCGCCCGCCCCCGCCGGCGGGCCGCCGGTCTCCCGCACGGTCTACTCGGCCGCGCACGTGGTGGCCGACCCGTTCGTCGACACCACCCCCGACGGCCCGGCCGCCGTGGACTGGGACGCCACCCTGGCCTTCCGCCGTCACCTGTGGTCGCACGGCCTGGGCGTCGCCGAGGCGATGGACACCGCCCAGCGCGGCATGGGCCTGGACTGGGCCGCCGCCGCCGAGCTGATCCGCCGTTCGGCCGCCGAGGCGAAGGCCGTGGGCGGCACCATCGCCTGCGGTGTGGGCACCGACCGGCTCACCGGCCCGGTGGCCGACATCGCGACGGTGCGGGCCGCGTACGAGGAACAGTTGGAGCTGGTGGAGGGGGTGGGTTCGCGGGCGATCCTCATGGCCTCCCGCGCGCTGGCCGCCGTCGCCCGCACCCCCGACGACTACCGGGAGCTGTACGGACGGCTGCTGCGGCAGGCGTCCGAGCCGGTCATCCTGCACTGGCTGGGCCCGATGTTCGACCCGGCGCTGGAGGGCTACTGGGGCAGCGCCGACCTGGACGAGGCGACCGAGACCTTCCTGTCGATCATCGCCGCCCACCCCGACAAGGTGGAGGGCATCAAGATCTCGCTGCTGGACGCCCGGCGCGAGGTCGAGCTGCGCCGTCGGCTGCCGAACGGCGTGCGCTGCTACACCGGCGACGACTTCAACTACCCGGAGCTGATCGCCGGCGACGAGCAGGGCTTCAGCCACGCCCTGCTGGGCATCTTCGACCCGCTGGGGCCGCTGGCCGCGCAGGCGGTGCGGGTGCTGGACACCGGTGACACCGAGGGGTTCCGGAAGATCCTGGACCCGACGGTGGAGCTGTCCCGGCACCTGTTCGAGGCGCCGACCCGCTTCTACAAGACGGGTGTGGTGTTCCTGGCCTGGCTCGCGGGCCACCAGGACCACTTCACGATGGTGGGCGGGTTGCAGTCGGCCCGCTCGCTGCCGCACCTGGTGCGTGCCTACCGGCTGGCGGACGGGCTGGGGCTGTTCCCGGATCCGGCCCTGGCCGAGGACCGGATGCGGCGCCTGCTGGCGGTGCACGGCTTCGACGGGGGTCCCCGATGAGCGCCCCGGAGCGCTTCTCCATCAACCAGATGACGGTCAGGCAGCTCTCCCTCCCCGAACTGGTGGAGGCGTGCGGGGAACTGGGCGTGACCCGGGTCGGGCTGTGGCGCGAGCCGGTCGCCGAGTACGGGTTGGAGGCCGCCGCGAAACTGGTGCGCGGGGCCGGCCTGTCCGTCAGCACCCTGTGCCGGGGCGGGTTCCTGACCGCCGTCGACGCGGCGGGACGGGCCCGGGCGCTGGCCGACAACCGGGCGGCGATCGACGAGGCGGTGGCGCTGGGCACCGACACCCTGGTGCTGGTCTCCGGCGGTCTGCCGGAGGGCAGCCGGGACGGCGACGCCCTGGCCTCCGCCCGGGGGCGGATCGGCGAGGCACTGGCCGAGTTGGTGCCGTACGCGGCGGAGCGCGGGGTGCGGTTGGCGATCGAACCGCTGCACCCGATGTTCGCCTCCGACCGGTGCGTGGTCTCGACGCTGGATCAGGCGCTGGAGCTGGCCGCACCGTTCCCGGCCGAGACGGTCGGGGTCACCGTGGACACCTACCACCTGTGGTGGGACGACCGGGTGGCCGACGACATCGCCCGGGCCGGTGCCGAGGGTCGGATCCACACCTTCCAGCTGGCGGACTGGATCACCCCGCTGCCGGCCGGGGTGCTCACCGGTCGGGGGCAGATCGGTGACGGCTGCATCGACATGCGCCGGTTCCGCGAGTGGGTGGACGCCGCCGGGTACACCGGACCGATCGAGGTCGAGCTGTTCAACGACGACCTGTGGGCCCGGGACGGCCGCGAGGTGCTGGCAGAGACGGTGGAGCGGTTCCGCGCGGCGATCTGAGCCCCTCGGGGACGGGTGAGCGACCGGGGCCGGTTCGCGGGGATCGGCCCCGGCCCCCCCATACGGCCCGGGTCGGGGACGGCCCGGGCCCCCCTGCCGCCCCCGGCGACTCCTCGGTCACGCGGGGTGAGAAACTTTCCGCAAAATAATACTCTCCGGTGTGCAACCCTTCCGTGCGGTCGCTGGTCGTACGGGGCATCGGGGGAAGCAGGAGGGGATCGAAGGGCCCGGATCACCGGGCCCTTCGGAGTTTCCGGGCGAAACCGCCCGTTCCGTTCGGCCCGCGGCGGTGGCCCCGGTGGACCTTGGAGGCGATCGGGACCCGGGTCGGCCGCAGCGTCCCGTCTGTCGGCCCGTACCGATACCGTCGGGGCATGTCGAACGGTGGCATGTCGGGCGGCGCGGTGCTGGAAGGCGTCCTGGAGCGCATCACCTACGCCAACGAGGAGAACGGCTGGACCGTCGCCCGGGTGGACGCGGGGCGCGGTGACCTGGTCACGGTGGTCGGCGCGCTGCTGGGCGCCCAGCCGGGGGAGTCGCTGCGGATGCGGGGCCGCTGGGGCAGCCACCCCCAGCACGGCCGCCAGTTCCAGGTGGACAACTACACCACGGTGCTGCCCGCCACCGTCCAGGGCATCCGTCGCTACCTGGGCTCCGGCCTCATCAAGGGCATCGGCCCGAAGACCGCCGAGCGGATCGTGGACCACTTCGGGACCGACACACTGGACGTCATCGAGGCCGACCCGAAGCGGCTGATCGAGGTGCCCGGCCTCGGCCCCAAGCGCACCGCGCTGATCGGCGCGGCCTGGGAGGAGCAGAAGGCCATCAAGGAGGTGATGGTCTTCCTGCAGAGCGTGGAGGTCTCCACCTCCATCGCGGTGCGGATCTACAAGGAGTACGGGGACGCCTCGATCACCGTCGTGCGCGAGGAGCCCTACCGGCTGGCCGCCGACGTGTGGGGCATCGGCTTCCTGACCGCCGACCGGATCGCCAAGGCCGTCGGCATCCCGCACGACAGCCCCGAGCGGGTCAAGGCCGGTCTGCGGCACGCGCTCTCCCTCTCCTCCGACCAGGGTCACTGCTTCCTGCCCGAGGAACGGTTGATCGCCGAGGCGGTCAAGCTGCTCCAGGTGGACACCGGCCTGGTCATCGACTGCCTGGGCGAACTCGCGGAGGCGGGGGAGGGGGTGGAGCGGCAGCGGGTGCCCGACCCGGAGAACCCCTCGGGAACGGTGACGGCCGTCTACCTGGTCCCCTTCCACCGCGCCGAGGTCTCCCTGGCCGCGCAGCTGCGGCGTCTGCTGGAGCACCCGGAGGACCGCCTGGCCGCCTTCGCCGAGGTGGACTGGGAGGTGGCCCTGGGGTGGCTGGCCAAGCGCACCGGCGCCGAGCTGGCGCCCGAGCAGCGGGAGGCGGTCCGGCTGGCGCTGACCGAGAAGGTGGCGGTGCTCACCGGCGGTCCCGGCTGCGGCAAGTCCTTCACGGTGCGCTCGGTGGTGGAGCTGGCCCGCGCCAAGCGGGCGAAGGTGGTGCTCGCGGCCCCCACCGGACGGGCGGCCAAGCGGTTGGCGGAGCTGACCGGGGCGGAGGCGTCCACGGTCCACCGGCTGCTGGAGCTCAAGCCCGGCGGGGACGCCGCCTACGACCGGGATCGGCCGCTGGACGCCGACCTGGTGGTGGTGGACGAGGCGTCGATGCTGGACCTGCTGCTGGCCAACAAGCTGGTCAAGGCGGTGGCGCCGGGTGCGCACCTGCTGCTGGTGGGGGATGTGGACCAGCTGCCCTCGGTGG
>NZ_VKHS01000384.1 GCF_014141525.1 Streptomyces calidiresistens | reverse complement strand
ACCCCCACCCGGTCCCCCTCCGGGCCCGACAGGTGGAGCGCCACCGCGCACCCCTCCGGCATCAGCGCCTGACCCGGCTGGATCGCCAGCGGGCGCGGAGCCGGACCCTCCGGGTGCAGGGAGTCGGGGAAGCGCGCCGGATTGCGGCTGCCCAGCACCCCCCAGCCGAGACGGTCGGCGCCGGGGGCGTCCGACCGCACCAGCAGCAGGCCGCTGTCCGGGTCCGCCAACAGCACCCGGTCGTTGCTGTGGTCACCGATCTGCAGGAGGGGCACCGCCTCCCCGCCGGCCACCACGTCCACCGTCACGGCCCGGGTCAGGCCGGTGGCCCCGTCGAACCGGTCCACCGCCAACAGGCGCCCCTCCCGGTCCAGCCACGCGCCGCCGGAACAGCGGCCGGGGATCCGGGCCACCCGCGCCGGGGCCCGCAGCCCGCCGCCACAGATCAACCACACGCCGGTGGCACCGGCCTCCGGCAGCAGGGCGTACGCCCGTCGCCCGCCGGGCACGGGGGGCAGCAGCCGCAGCCCCGGCCCGGAGAGCCCGCCCAGCGGCACCTCGGCGGTGCCCGGCCCCGAGGGATAGAGCAGTACGAAGCGGTGCCCGTCGTCCTCCGGCCGGGCGAGCAGCACCAAGCCGTCGGAGAGCGCAAGCACCTGGGTGTGCGCGGCCTCCACCCGGCCGGCCGGGAGCGGCACCACATAGGGCTCGGGCCCGCCCAGGGTCCACCGCTCCGCGTAGCGCGCCCGGGGCTCCCCGCCGCCCCCGCCCGGGCCCGGCGGCACCGGGGGGCGGACCAGCCGGGCGGCGTGGGACAGGTCGGTGGTGGCCACCGGTGGCTCCGGCCGCGTGCCGGGGGCCGCCCCCGCGGCGGGGGCGCCCGGCGGGGGAGCGGAGGGGAACGGCGGTATCACCGGCGCGTTGTCCCCCGACGCCGGTGCGCGCCCGCCGACGCCCCGCCCGGACACCGGGAGGCCCGGGGGAGCGTCGGCCCGCCCGGTCTGCCGGGCGGGCTCGCTGTGCGCGACGTTCGGCCGCGTGGTGACGCCGACGGTCATGGTCCGACCACCTCCGGTGAGGACGTTAGGTTTGGTCCCACCGGCCGAACAACGTGTGCGGGAAGGCTTCACGCGTACGGGTGACACCCCGAGGGGTTTCCGCCCCCGCGGGGTCCCACGGTGCTCCCCGTGACAACCCCCGTCCCGGGTGCCCCGGGGACGGGCCCTCCCGGGCGCCCCGTGCCCCCCGACGGGGCGGGTAGCCTGGGCGCGTGCCCGTACTCACCGATGTGATCAGCGCCCTCGACGCACTCTGGCCCCCCGACACCGCCGAGGACTGGGACGCCGTCGGCACGGTCTGCGGCGAGCCGGACGCCCCGGTCCGCCGGGTGCTGTTCGCCGTGGACCCGGTGCCCGCCGTCGTGGAGGAGGCCGTCGCCGGCGACGCGGATCTGGTGGTCACCCACCACCCCCTCTACCTGCGGGGCACCACCACCGTGGCGGCCGACACCTTCAAGGGGCGGGTGGTGCACTCCCTGATCCGTCACGGCATCGCCCTGCACGTCGCGCACACCAACGCCGACCGCGCCGATCCCGGTGTCTCCGACGCCCTCGCCGGCCGCCTGGGGATGGGAACCGATTCCCCTCTCGTCCCCCTCGTTCCGGACCCCGCCGATCCCACCGGTCGGCGCGGACTGGGCCGTTTCGGGGAGCTGCCGGTGCCGATGACGCTCGCGGCCCTGGCCGAGCACGCCGCCGCCCGTCTGCCCGCCACCGCGCAGGGCATCCGGGCGGCGGGGGACCCGGAACGGACCGTGCGCACCCTCGCGGTCTGCGGAGGATCCGGCGACGGCCTGCTGGAGCGGGTGCGCGCCCTGGGGGCCGACGCCTACCTCACCGCCGACCTGCGGCACCACCCCGCCTCCGAGGCGACCGAGGCCACCGCGCACACCGGCCGCGGCCCGGCCCTGCTGGACGCCGCCCACTGGGCCACCGAGCACCCGTGGTGCGAGCAGGCCGCCGGTCAACTCACCGCCATCGCCGCGGAGTCGGGCTGGGATCTGGAGGTCCGCGTCTCCGCGCGGGTCACCGATCCGTGGAGTACCCACGCGGTCATGCTGCGCTGAGCGCCGGTGCCCCTCCACCCGGTTCCCCATCGAGTTCCCCCTCGCCTTCCCGTCGTCCCCCGGCCGCCCGCCGGCAGGACGCGTCCGCCGTCCCCTCCGATCCGTGACCCCGGGAGCCCCCAACTGAACGCCGACCCCACCGACCAGCTCCGCCTCCTCGACCTGCAGGCCCTGGACATCCGGCTCACCCAGCTCGACCACCGGCTCGCCAACCTTCCCGAGCACACCGAACTCCGCGAGCTGGAGGCCGAACTGACCCAACAGCGCGACCTGTTGGTGGCCGCCCGCGCCGAGGAGGGCGACACCGCCCGCGAGCAGACCAAGGCCGAGCAGGACGTCGACCAGGTCCGCCGCCGAGCCGAGCGCAACCAACAGCGCCTGGACTCCGGCGCCGTCGCCAGTCCCAAGGACCTGGAGAGCCTGCAGAGCGAACTCGTGTCCCTGGCCCGCCGTCAGGACGACCTGGAGAACGTCGTCCTGGAGATCATGGAACGCCACGAGGCCGCCGCCGAGCGCGCCCGGGAGGCCGACGGCATCGTCGGCGGCCTGGAGGACCGGGCCGCCGTCGTCCGCGAGCGCCGGGACGCCGCCTCGCGGGAGATCGAGGAGGAGGTCGCCGGTGTCCGCCGTGAGCGGGAGGCGGTGGCCCGTACGCTGCCGGAGGCCCTGCTGAAGCTGTACGACCGGCTGCGCGGGCAGTACGGCGGCATCGGCGCGGCGCGCCTGTACCGCAAGCAGTGCGAGGGCTGCCGGCTGGAGCTGGACGTCACCGAGCTCAACGAGATCCGCCGGGCCCCCGCCGACACCGTGGTGCGCTGCGAGAACTGCGGTCGGGTCCTGGTGCGGACCGCCGACTCGGGATTGTGAGCGCGGGCGTGTCCGGGACCGGGGAGGCACGCACGCTGATCGTGGAGGCCGACGGCGGGTCCCGGGGCAATCCCGGGCCCGCCGGGTACGGCGCCGTGGTCCGCGACGCGAGCGGCGGGGTGCTGGCCGAGACCGCCGCCGCGCTGGGGCGGGCGACCAACAACGTGGCCGAGTACCGGGGGCTGATCGCCGGTCTGCGCGCCGCCGCCGGGATCGACCCGACGGCCCGGGTGCGGGTGCGGATGGACTCCAAACTCGTCGTGGAGCAGATGTCCGGGCGGTGGCGGATCAAGCACCCGGACATGCGGCCCCTCGCCGAGGAGGCCCGCGCGATCCTGCCTCCCGAACGGGTGCGCTACGAGTGGATCCCGCGCGAGCGCAACCGGCACGCCGACCGCCTGGCGAACGAGGCGATGGACGCCGCGGGCCGCGGCGAGTCCTGGCGGCCCGCCGACTCCGCCGTCGTCGGCACCGGGACCGCGACGGCGGAACCGCTCGCCGCCGGTGATCCCGGCGCGGACGTGTCGCCGGCCCCCGCCGCGGACCCCGCCGAGGGGTCCCCCCGGGCCGGGGCCGGCGCCGGGACCCCCGCCGGTACGACGCCCGGTTGGGGTCCCGACCTCGGCCCGCCGACCACGCTGCTGCTGGTGCGCCACGGCGAGACCCCCCTCACCCCGCAGAAGCGCTTCTCCGGCAGCGGCGGCGGCGACCCGGACCTCTCCCCGACGGGACTGGAACAGGCCCGGGCGGTGGCCGGGGCCCTCGCCGCCCGGGGCGGCGTGGAGGCGATCGTCACCTCGCCGCTGCTGCGCTGTCGGCGGACGGCCGAGGTGGTCGCCGAGCGCCTCGGGCTCCCGGTGGGGGTCGAGGAGGGGATGCGGGAAACCGACTTCGGCGCCTGGGAGGGGCTGACCTTCGCCGAGGTGCGCGAACGCCACCCGGCGGATCTGGACGCCTGGCTGGCCTCGCCCCGGGCCCGTCCCACCGGGGGAGGGGAGAGCTTCGCGACCGTCGCGCGGCGGGTCGCGGCGGCCCGGGACGCGGTGATCGCCCGCCATCCCCGGCGCACGGTCCTGGTGGTCACCCACGTCACGCCGATCAAGTCGCTGGTGCGGCTCGCGCTCGGCGCCCCGCCCGAGTCCCTGTTCCGCATGGAACTGTCCGCCGCCTCGCTGTCGGAGGTCGCCCACCACGCCGACGGCAACGCCACGGTGCGGCTCCTCAACGACACCTCCCACCTGCGCTGAGGTTCCGGCGTCCGGCCCTCCCGGCGGGCCGGACGCCGGAACCCTCAGACCTCGGTGACGACGATGTCCACCCGGCCCGCGCCGGACTCCTCCACCCGGTGGCCGAGTTCCCTCAACGCCTCCACCAGGGCCGCCGGGTCCGCAGGCCGGAGCCCGGACTCCAGCAGGTCCCGCAGCAACCGTCCCTTGGTCGCCTTGTTGAAGTGGCTGACCACGCTCCGCTTCTCCTCGCCGTTCACGGTGCGGGAGTGCAGCACCCGCACCGTGACGGTGCGGCGCGCCTGCTCGCCGGTCGGCTTCCACAGGGCGGCGTAGGCGGCCGAGCGCAGGTCGAGGATGGGGCCGTCGCCGGCCTCGGCGGGCATCACCTCCGCCATCGGACCGCGCCAGAACGGCCCCAGCCCGCCCAGCGCCGGCAACCGCACCCCCGCCGAGCAGCGGTGGGCGGGCACCCGGTCGCCGGGGCGCAGCGCCCCCAGGGGTCCGGAGAAGATCAGGACCGATTCGGCGGCCCGCCCGGCGGCCTCCGCGTCCAGCGAGGGCAGATCGAGGGCGTCGTACAGGACACCGGTGTACAACTCGCCGGCCGGGAGCGTCGGTGCCGACCACAGGGCGGCGTTGAGGGCGATCTCCCCGGCCCGACGCGGGCCCAGTCCCAGCACCTCACGGGCCTTGTCGGGGTCACCCGCGCACAGCTCCACCAGTTCCGTCAGCACGGTTCGTCGGGCGTCGTTCAGCCCGGGCAGCGAGAGGGAGTCGAGGTCCAGCGGCGGACCGTCCCCCTCCCGCTCGGCCTTTCCCTCGGACGGCGGCAGCAGCACCAGCACGGCGTTCCCTCTCCTCGCCTCGGCCCCCTCACCGGCCCCTGCGGCCGACCCCGGCCAGGGTACGGGCCGGTCGCGCCGGGTGGGGTGGGAGG
>NZ_VKHS01000383.1 GCF_014141525.1 Streptomyces calidiresistens | reverse complement strand
GCCCGACCCCGCCACCGTGCGGTGCGCGGTGCGCCGCGGCCCCACCGCCCCGATCGTCGCGGAGGAACTCGTCCGCGCCGACGCCGACCTGCTGGTTCTCGGCGCCCACGGCGAACACGGCCTCGCCGACCTGCTGCCCGGCACCGGCAGCACCGCCGAGAACCTGCTGCGGGCCTCCCCCGTCCCGGTCCTGGTCGTCCACCGCCCCGCCGAGGCGGACTACCGCACCGTGGTCCTCGCCCTCGACGACGGCGCGGCCTCACGGGAGGCCGCCCGGCGGGCGGGGGAACTCACCCCCGACGCCTCCCACCTCGCCCTGCACGTCGCCGTCGTGCCCGGCGAGCACCTGATGCGGATGCGCGGGGTCGACGACGCCGAACTGGGCCGCCTGCGCCACACCGCCGGCCGTGAGGCGCGCGAGCGGATCGAGGCGGTGGCCGACTCCCTCCGCCCGCCGCCCGGCCGCGTCGTGCTGACCACCGGTCGCCCCCACGAGCGGGTGCCCGAATGGGCCGGGGAGCACGACGCGGAACTGATCGCCGTCGGCACCGGCACCCGGACCGCGCTCGGTTACACCCTGTTGGGCAGCGTCGCCCAACACGTGCTGCGCCGCAGCCCGGCGGACGTGCTGGTGGCCCGGGCCCCGCAGGGCGGGGGGACCGTCCCCGAGGGGGAACCACCGGACCACTGACGCCCCACCACCGCCTTCCCCCGGGTCACCGAGTGCCCCGGGGCACGAACGCCCCGGATCCCCGGTCACGGATCCCCGGTCACGGAGCCCCGCCGCGGTCCCGGCCGGTGGAACCCCGGGCACCACCGGGCACCACATCGCACGGACGGGAGCCGAGACGACCATGGAACTGCACGACTTCCCCCTGCTCGCCGCCGTTCTGGCGGTGGCCACCGTCATCGGTCTGCTCGCCACCCGCCTGCGACAACCCCTGATCGTCGCCTTCATCGGCGTCGGCATCCTGGTGGGGCCCGCCGGGCTGGGCTGGGTGGAGGCCGACGGCACGATAGAGCTGTTGGCGCACCTCGGCATCGCCGTCCTGCTGTTCCTGGTCGGCCTGCGCCTGGACCTGCACCTGGTGCGCACCACCGGGCCGATCGCGCTGGCCACCGGCCTGGGACAGGTGGTCTTCACCTCGGCGATCGGTTACGCGATCGCCCGCCTGCTCGGCATGGACAACGTCACCTCGCTCTACGTCGCGGTGGCGCTCACCTTCTCCTCCACGATCATCATCGTGAAGCTCCTCTCCGACAAAAGGGAGTTGGAGCAGCTCCACGGTCGTATCGCGGTGGGGTTCCTCATCGTGCAGGACATCGTGGTCGTCCTGGTGATGATCGCCCTGACCGCCTTCGGGCAGCGCGGTGGGGACGAGGACGCCGACGGGGAGCCGAACGAACTCCACACCGAGGTGCTGATCGTCCTCGGCAAGGGACTCGGGCTGCTGGCGGGCATCGCGCTGCTGATGAGGTTCGTGCTGCCGCGCCTCTTGGACCACATCGCCCGCTCCCAGGAACTGCTGGTGCTCTTCGGCGTGGCCTACGCCATCTCGGTCGCGGCGATCAGCGAGTGGCTGGGCTTCAGCACCGAGGTCGGGGCGTTCCTCGCCGGTGTCTCGCTGGCCACCACGCCGTACCGGGACGCGCTGGGGGCGCGGTTGGTCAGCCTGCGCGACTTCATGTTGCTGTTCTTCTTCCTCCAGCTCGGGGCGGGGCTGGAGTTCACCGACGCCGGTCGGCAGCTCGGTGAGGCGGTCGTCCTCTCCCTCTTCGTCCTGATCGGTAACCCGCTCATCGTGATCGTCATCATGGCGCTGATGCGCTACCCCGTGCGGGTGGGATTCCTGTGCGGATTGACGGTGGCGCAGATCTCGGAGTTCTCGCTGATCCTGGCGGCCCTGGGCCTGTCCCTGGGACACATCACGGGGGCCACGGTCAGCCTGATCACCGTCGTCGGTCTCATCACCATCGGCGTCTCCACCTACCTGATCATGTACTCGCACCAGATCTGGGACCGGATCGGGGGATGGTTCGAGCGCTTCCAGCGGCCCGGGGTGCGTCAACCGAACACCGATCGGGCCGGCGGTGACGTGGACGTCATCCTCTACGGTCTCGGCCGCTTCGGCGGCCACGCCGCCGACCGCCTCGACCGGGCCGGCCTGCGGGTCCTCGCGGTGGACTGGGACCCCTACCGGGTGACGAGCAACGAGCGGGAGAACGTCACGGCCGTCTTCGGCAGCGCCGAGGACATCCACTTCCTGGAGACCCTGCCGCTGTCCCGGGCCCGCTGGGTGATCAGCGCCATCCCCCGCCCCGACACCAACCTCGCCCTGGTGGACGGCCTGCGCCGGCACGGGTACGAGGGGCGGATCATGCTCACCGCCCTCACACCGCGCGACGTGGAACGGTCCCGGACCGAGGGAGTGGACATCGTCCTCGACCCCTTCGCCGAGGCCGCCGACACGGCCCTCGACGTGCTCGGCGGGGACACCCCGGGGGAACGTCCGGCCGAAGGGCGTCCGACCGGGGAGCGAGGACCCGGGGACGGTGGAGGGGGAACCCCCACCCCCTGAACCGGTGGAGCCGCCCGGGGCCCGGACTCACCCCTCGACCGGGGCCGTGCCCTCCCAGACGTGGACATCGAGGTCCAACCATCGGGGATCGGGGGAGACCCGGACGACATCCACCCGGGCCCACCGCCCCTCGGAGGTGCGGACGCACAGGGAGACGTCGTCACGGAGCTCGTCGTGCGGGACCGAATCGACGAGGGTCATGGCGTTCCGGCACAGGAGGAAGTCCGGCTCCCGTCGCTCCACCACCGCCATCCGGTGGCGGGCTTTCAGTCCGCTCCAGTTGTGGGAGTCCAGCCGCAGATCCCCTCCGACGGCCCCGGGCTCCGTCGTGACCCCCCAGTTGTCGTCCCGGGAGTCGAGGTCGATGCTGTGATCGGCCGCGAGCCGGACGGATTGCTCGCTCCGGCGCACGGTCGCGGCGGCCGGTTCCGGGTCCGGGTCCTCCGGGTCCTCGGGGTCCTCGGGGGGATCCACCACCGGCGGCTGTGTCACCGTCTCCGTGACGGTCGGGGTCGGTTCCGGCGCGCCGACCTCGACCCGGAGGGTGTCGGTGACCGCACCGATCACCGCGGTCACCAACGCGGCGAGGACCGTGGCCCCCGCCCCGATCAAGGGGTCGATCAACCGTCCGCGGTTCCGCTCCGTCGGCGGAGGCGGGTCCGCCGGTGGGGGGCCGGGCGACCCGGGCGGCTCCGGGCCGGTGTACGAGGTGCTGTTCCCCACGTTTCCCCACGTCCGCGCGCGGCACGACTGCCACCGGGACCCTCCCGGTCGGTGCGTGCCGACGACGGACACCGTCACCGTGCCGGCCCGGTCGCGCCGGCACTCCGTCAGGCGAGGGGGTTCGGGCTCTTTCCCCGAAGGCCGTCCCCCGAAGGCCGTCCCCCGAACGCCGTCCCCCGATCCCGGCCCGGGGCGTGCGCCCCGGGCTGCGCCGGCGGCGGTGCCCCGGTTCGGGCCGGCCGATCAGCCGGCGGGACGCACGGGGTCGGGGGCGCCCGGGGCGCCGGTGGGGGCGCCCCGCCCGGCCCGCTCGGCGGTGGCCGCGATGTTGCGGGCCATGGAACCGAAGACCAGGGCGTGCCACGGACTGACGCTCCACCAGTACAGGTGACCGGCCAGCCCGTGGGGGTGGAACAGCGCCCGCTGGCGGTAACGGGCCCCGGCGGGGGAGTCCTCCGCCGGCGCCGGTTCCACCGACAGCTCCAACCAGGCGAGGCCCGGCAGCCTCATCTCCGCCCGCAGCCGCAACAGCCGCCCCGGCTCGATCTCCTCCACCCGCCAGAAGTCCAGCGAGTCCCCCACCCGCAGCCGCTCGGCGTCCCGTCGGCCGCGTCGCAGTCCCACGCCGCCGAACAACCGGTCCAGCACCCCGCGTGCCGCCCAGGCGATGGGCAGGGAATACCACCCGTTGTCACCGCCGATGCCCTCGATCACCCGCCACACCGCCTCCGGCGGGGCGTTCACCGGGCGTTGGCGCACGTCCGTGTAGAGGCTGCCGCCGGTCCAGGCGGGGTCGGTGGGCAACGGTTCGCTGGGAGCGCCCGGGGTGTCGGCGGAGGACCAGCGGGTGTCCACCTCGGCGTCGTGGATGCGTTTGAGCGCCCAGCGCAGCGCGGTGTCGAAGTCGACGGGGCCCTCCGGCGGGTCCGGGATCCATCGCGTGATGTCGTTCTCCGCGCAGACCACCTCGTGCCGCAGCGACTCCACCAGCGGTTTGGCGATCGATCCGGGGACCGGTGTGACGAGGCCGATCCAGTGACTGGACAGCCGGGGGGTGAGGACGTGCACGGGCACGATGACCCGGCGCGGCAGTCCCGCCACGGCCGCGTACCGGCGCATCATCCCCCGGTAGGTGAGCACCTCGGGCCCGCCGATGTCGAAGGAACGGTTGACCTCCGGGGGCAGGTCGGCGGCCCCGAGCAGGTAGCGCAGGACGTCCCGCACCGCGATCGGCTGGATGCGGGTGCGCACCCAGCGCGGCGTCACCATGACCGGCAGGCGTTCGGTGAGGTAGCGCAGCATCTCGAAGGACGCCGACCCCGAGCCGATGATCACGGCGGCGCGCAGCACCACCGTCGGCACCCCGGAGTCCAGCAGGATGCGACCCACCTCCGCCCGGGAGCGCAGGTGGGGGGAGAGGTCGCGCTCGGGGACGTCGGCGGGGGTCAGGCCCCCCAGGTAGACGATCCGGCGCACCCCCGCCTCCCGGGCCAGTCGGCCGAACAGCCGGGCGGCGCGGCGGTCGGTGGCCTCGAAGCCGGGGCCGGTGCCCAGGGCGTGCACCAGGTAGTAGGCCACCTTCACCCCGGCCAGGGCGGCGCGCAGCGACTCCTCGTCGGTGACGTCGCCGCGAACGATCTCCACCCGGTCGGCCCACGGGTGGTCGCGGAGTTTGGCGGGGGTGCGGGCCAGGCAGCGGACGGGGCGGCCGGCGGCCAGGAGTTGGGGAACCAGACGGCCGCCGAGGTAACCGGTGGCGCCGGTGACCAGCACCGTGCCGTCGTGCCGTTCCCCGTCCCCGGTGGGGCCGGCGTCGTCCTGCGCGTTCGGGGCGCCGGCGCCGGGGGCGGTGGGGTCCGCCGGTTC
>NZ_VKHS01000382.1 GCF_014141525.1 Streptomyces calidiresistens | reverse complement strand
ACACCCCGTGACCCCTTCCGGTCCCCTCCCCGTCGCCCGCCGGGCACCCCGAATTCCCTCGTCCGTTCGAGCCCGACGGCGCCGCCCGCGCATGACCGCCGGTCACGGGGGGCATGTTGTGGGCGGACCGATGCACTGCCCTCGGTCCGCCGGGAGGTCCGTTTGCGCACCGCCGAAGACGCGAAGGGCCGGTCCGCGGCCCGCGCGCAGCGGGTCCCGACCGGCCGATCCCTCGGTGCCGGGCGTGCCCGGCCGTTCCCGCCGGCCTCCCCCGCCGTGCCGGTTCCCTCCGCCCATTCCCGTTCGTGTCCGTGCCGGCACGTCCGGAGCCGGGGGGCGGTCGCCCCCCGCGCCCGGCAGGTGCCCCGGCGGCGAACAGGTGTGGTGTGGTCGGGGCACACGTGCGGGGAAGTACCGGTCGGGGCGACCGTTCCCCCGTCACCGGGCTTCACCGACCTCATTCGAGGGGGTTCGTCCACACGTGGTGACCAGCAAGAAGCGCCCCTCCGAGCGGCGCATGTACGTCCTCGACACCAGTGTTCTGCTCGCCGACCCGTCGGCCCTGACCCGCTTCGACGAGCACGAGGTGGTGCTCCCCGTCGTGGTGATCTCGGAGCTGGAGGCCAAGCGGCACCACCCGGAGCTGGGTTACTTCGCCCGCCAGGTGCTGCGGCGGCTCGACGACCACCGCGTCCGGTACGGCCGGTTGGACGAGCCGCTGCCGATCGGGGAACTGGGCGGAACCCTACGGGTCGAGTTGAACCACTCGGATCCCACCATCCTGCCCCCCACCATGCTCAACGACCGGGGCCGGCTGGGCGACAACGACTCCCGGATCCTCGCGGTGGCCCGCAACCTCCAGGCGGAGGGCCACGACGTCACGGTCGTCTCCAAGGACCTGCCGCTGCGCATCAAGGCGTCCTCGGTGGGGCTGCGGGCGGAGGAGTACCGGGCCGAGTTGGCGATCACCGAGTCCGGGTGGACCGGGATGTCGGAGATCACCCTGCCCGGTGAGACGGTGGACGAGCTCTTCGGGACGGAGTACGTCCGCGACCCCGCGGTGGAGGGGCTACCGGTGCACACGGGGCTGACGATCGCCTCCGAGCGCGGGCGCGCGCTGGGGCGGGTGACCGCCGACGGGGGCATCCGGCTGGTGCGCGGGGACCGGGAGGCGTTCGGCATCCACGGCCGCAGCGCGGAGCAGCGGGTGGCGCTCGACCTGCTCTCCGACCCGGAGGTGGGCATCGTCTCGCTGGGCGGTCGCGCGGGTACCGGTAAGTCCGCGCTGGCGCTGTGCGCCGGCCTGGAGGCCGTGATGGAGCGCCGGCTGCACTCCAAGGTGATGGTCTTCCGGCCGCTGTACGCGGTGGGCGGTCAGGACCTGGGTTACCTGCCGGGTACCGAGGCCGAGAAGATGAACCCCTGGGCGCAGGCGGTCTTCGACACCCTCTCGGCGGTGACCTCGCGCGAGGTGATCGAGGAGATCACCGCCCGCGGGATGCTCGAGGTGCTGCCGTTGACGCACATCCGGGGCCGCTCGTTGCACGACGCCTTCGTGATCGTGGACGAGGCGCAGTCGTTGGAGCGGAACGTGCTGCTCACCGTGCTGTCCCGGATCGGTCAGAACTCCCGTGTGGTGCTCACGCACGACGTGGCGCAGCGCGACAACCTGCGGGTGGGGCGGTACGACGGGGTGGCGGCGGTCGTGGAGCGGCTGAAGGGGCACCCGCTCTTCGCGCACGTGACCCTGAACCGCTCGGAGCGTTCGCCGATCGCCGCGCTGGTCACGGAGATGCTGGAGGAGGGCCGCATCTGACCCGATGTCGGGTCCCGTCCGGGGCCGGTCGCCGTTCGCGGTGACCGGCCCCGGGCCGTCCCGGGTGCACACGCCCGGCCGGCCGGCCGGGCGTGTGCACCCGGGACGGGTGCCGGCATGTGGAGCGGGGGATGAAGGGGAGGCACGGGAGAGGCGCGTCAGAGACACGAGGGGAGACAGGAGGGGAGACACGAGGGAAGGGGTGAGGGGGGAATACGCCCTTTGCGCATGTATTGGAGCGAGAAGGCCAATGGGTCATCAAAAGGTGTGCGGATTCCCCGATGGGTGCCCCTGTGGCATATCGGTTGACGGGCGCCTTTGAGCCCTTCGTTCCCGATTCGCGCCCTCCGGGTGCTGGTGGAGGGAAGGGGCGGCAAACAGCGGGAAAGAGCGGTGTGTTCATCGTTCCCCGGCGGTGCGGGCGGAAGAGTAGCGCCCAATCGGAGGAATACTGCTCGGTTTCCGCAAGTCCGCGTTCACAAACCGCGTGTGAGCTTTCCCACATGGTCACGAATTGCTTCCGGTGCGACGTCTCCGGCAGGGTGTGCGTCTGTCAGGCCCCGCATACGGCACCACCGCGGCGCCGAACCGATCCGCCGGAGGGCGGATCGACCCGGCTCGCGGCGTACGCCTCACAACTGAACAGACGTCAGCCGTATGCCGCCCGAGTACCACGCGGGCTCCGGATCGCCCTCGGCGCCGGAGCCGCACCGGGCCCGCGCCTCCCGTCACCGGATGTCCGGGGGAGGCCCGTGTCAGGGGCACGATTGCGTCCGCGGGGTCACCCACGCGGGCGATGGTGGAAGGAAACCGTGTGAGCCGGATGTCTGTCCGGGGATTCGCAGTGGCGTCGGCCACCGCGGTGACCACCGTCGGTGCTGCCGTCGGTGTCGCCTCGGGGGACGAACTCGGTGGTGTCGACACCCTGGAGGCCATCGCAGCCGACACCTCGACCCTGACGGCCGACGCGTCGCTGTTGGTGGACATTCCCGCCGCCGACACCCGGGTGCAGGCCGCATCGCTGACCCGCCAGGCCGAGTTCCACGGCGAGGTCGCCCAATCCGCGACCAAGCGTGCCGCCGAGGAGGCGGCCCGGTTGAAGGCGGCCGAGGACGCCGCGGCCAAGCGCGAGGCGGCCGAGCGCGAGGCACGCGAGAAGGCCGAGCGCGAGGCGAAGGAGAAGGCGGAGCGCGAGGCGGCCGAGGCCGCCGCCGCGGCCGAGGTGGCGACGGCGAGCGCCCCGCAGAGCACCGCCTCCGCCCCCGTGCAGGCCTCGTACACCAAGGCCGAGATCCAGGCGATGGCCATGGAGATCGTCGGCGCGGGCCAGTACCAGTGCTTCTCCAACATCATCGAGCGCGAGTCGGGCTGGAACCACACGGCGACCAACCCGAGCTCGGGCGCCTACGGCCTGGTGCAGGCGCTACCCGCGAGCAAGATGGCCTCCGCCGGCGCGGACTGGCGCACCAACCCCGCCACCCAGATCAAGTGGGGCCTGAACTACATGAACGAGCGCTACGGCAGCCCCTGCGGCGCCTGGGAGTTCTGGCAGGCCAACCACTGGTACTGAGTCGATGGGCCCCGTCCCCGTCGCCGTTTCGTGATCAACCCCGAGGACCCCCGTGTCGTCCCACGACACGGGGGTCCTCGGGGTCCCGGTCGTGCCCGGCCCCCGTTCGGGGGATCGACAGGGTAACGTCGGATCCCCGATCCCCGACGGTCGGCCGCCGTGCCGGCGCGGGGGCACGGACCAGGGGGAATCCCGGAGCGGCCCGCGGCCTCCGGGGGGAAGAGGTGAGCGAGCGATGTCCGCATTCGACCGGCTGAGATCCGGTCTGTCGCGGGTGGCCGAGCGATTCTCCAGCTACCGCGACGCGGCCGAGCGCGAGCGCGAGCGACGCGAGCAGGAGGCGGCCCGGCGGGTGGAGGAGGACCCGGAGGGGCCGGAGCGCACCACGGCCGGTGCGGGCGCGGAGGCGGCCGACTCCACGGCCGGCGGGGGGCACGACGCGGCGGTGGCCGCCGAGCGCCCGCTGGTGGAGGGGGACGAGGACACCCGGGCGGTCCAGGCCCGCACCTCCGCAGCCAACGTCGCCGCCGCCCGCAAGGACGCCGCCGCCGACGTGGACGCCGGGCACGTCCCGCCCGTGGGCTACCATCCCGGCGCGAGCCCCGCCGCCGGCGGCGTGCCGTACCGTCCGGCCCCGGCGGAGGCC
Organism: Streptomyces calidiresistens; assembly: GCF_014141525.1. GTDB lineage: Bacteria > Actinomycetota > Actinomycetes > Streptomycetales > Streptomycetaceae > Streptomyces > Streptomyces calidiresistens. The sequence goes on along the minus strand of NZ_VKHS01000382.1, from coordinate 1,146 downwards.
CTGCCCTGGGGGCTGCGGGTGGCCTCCGAGCTCGGCTGGCGGCTGCTGGTCCTCGCGGCGACGGTGTGGATCCTCGTCCAGGTGATCGGCGCGATCAGCCTGTTGGTGATCTCCTTCGCGGCCGGTCTGCTGATCACCGCCCTGTTGCAGCCCTTCACCGGGCGGTTGAAGCGGGCGGGACTGGGGCGCGGCGCGGCCACGGCGGTGACCTCCTTCACCGGGTTCGGGGTGATCGGCCTGGTCGGCTGGTTCGTCGTCTGGCAGGTGATGGAGAACGTCGACGACCTCGTCGAGAGCGTCACCGAGGGCATCAACGAACTGCGCGACTGGGTGCTGGACAGCCCCTTCGGGGTGTCCGACGAGGACATCACCCAGGTGGTGGACAACGTCAACCAGTGGATCGGTGAGCACAGCGCCGAACTGACCACCGCCGGCCTGGAGGGCGCCAACTACGCGGTGCGCTTCTTCACCGGCGCCGGTGTGACCCTCTTCGTGGTGCTCTTCCTGCTCTACGACGGGCGCAACATCTGGTACTGGTTCCTGAAGTTCATCCCGGCCTCGGCCCGCCCGGCCGTCGCCGGTGCCGGTCCGCGCGCCTGGATCACCCTGACCGGCTACGTCCGGGGCACGGTGCTGGTGGCGCTCATCGACGCGATCGGCATCGGTCTGGGCCTGTACATCCTGCAGGTGCCGATGGCGGTGCCGTTGGCCGTGATCGTCTTCCTGACGGCCTTCGTCCCGATCCTCGGCGCGATCCTCTCCGGGGCCCTGGCGGTGCTGGTGGCGTTGGTGACGGAGGGCTTCGTCACCGCCGTGCTGGTGCTCGGCGTGGTGCTGCTGGTCCAGCAGATCGAGAGCCAGATCCTGCAACCCTTCATCCTGGGCCGCCTGGTGCGGGTGCACCCGCTGGCGGTGGTGCTGACGGTCACGGCGGGCACGCTGCTGGCGGGCATCCCGGGCGCCGTGGTGGCGGTGCCGCTGGTGGCGGTGCTCAACACCGTGGTGACCTATCTGCGGGCCTACCACGACCAGGTGGTGGTCCGCTCCGATCCGCGGCGCAGCGGGGCCACCATCGCCGCCCTCGCCCCCCATTGGGAGCGGGAGGACTCCGGCGGGGGCGGGGGATCGCGGGAGCCCGATCGGGGC
>NZ_VKHS01000381.1 GCF_014141525.1 Streptomyces calidiresistens | reverse complement strand
CCCCCGGTCCTCACCGGCCCCCGTCGACGCACATCCCCCGCCGGTTCCCCTCGGACGGCACCCGGCGGGGACTTCCGCCCCACCGGGGGTTAATCTCGCGGCATGGACGAAGCCGTCATCGGTCCGCTCGACCTGACCGTCCGGGTGGACGAGGCGCTCGCCGTACAGGCGCGGGCCTTCGGGCTCTCCGAGGACGAGACCCGGGTTCGACACCACATCGTGCTGCGCCACGTGGCCACCCCCGGCTCGCGGGCGCTGGGCGCCACCCTGCCCGACAACACCCTCGTCGGCTTCGTCTACGGCCTGCCCTGCGACCGCACCCAGTGGTGGGCGTCGGTGGTCGAGCCGCACCTGCGCGCCAACGGCGTCGACGACTGGCTCGACGACTCCTTCACCATCACCGAGTTGCACGTGCTCCCCGAGTACCAGGGGCTGGGCATCGGACGGGCGTTGATCACGGCCCTCACCGATCACTGCGGTCGCCCGCGGTCCCTGCTGTCCGCCATCGACGCGGACACCCCCGCCCGCGCCCTGTACCGCAAACTCGGGTACCGCGACCTGGCCCGCCGGGTCGCCTTCCCCTCCGCCCCGCGTCCCTACGCGGTGATGGGCGCCCACCTGCCGTTGGCCCGCTGAGCGCCGCCCTCCCGAGGGCCGGCCACGGCCCCGCGACGGCGCCGGGGCGGGTACGACAGGGCCCCGGGACGGCTCCGGAACGGAGACGGCGCACGCACCCGGCGCCCCGGCCGGATAGGCTCCTGTGCCGGCCCGGTCCACGGGCCGCAGTCCTCACCGCCCATCGCAGGAGTGCTCCCATGCCCGCCCCCGTCCAGCGCATGTCCCGTCTGATGCTCAAGACCCTGCGGGACGCGCCGGCCGACGCAGAGACCATCAGCCACAACCTGCTGGTCCGCGCCGGCTACGTCCGCCGCACCGCCGCCGGAGTGTGGAGCTGGCTCCCGCTGGGCCGCCGGGTCCTGGAGAACGTCACCCGCGTGGTCCGCGAGGAGATGGACGCCATCGGCGCCCAGGAGGTCCTGCTGCCCGCGCTGCTGCCCAAGGAGCCCTACGAGGCCACCGGCCGCTGGGACGACTACGGCGACCAGCTCTTCCGCCTGACCGACCGCAAGGGCGCCGACTTCCTGCTCGGCCCCACCCACGAGGAGATCTTCACCCTGCTGGTGCGCGACCAGTGCACCAGCTACAAGGACCTTCCCGTGATCCTCTATCAGATCCAGACCAAGTACCGGGACGAGGCCCGTCCCCGCTCCGGCATCCTGCGCGGTCGCGAGTTCCTGATGAAGGACTCCTACTCCTTCGACCTCACCGACGAGGGTCTGGCCGCCTCCTACGACCTGCACCGCGCCGCCTACCTGCGGATCTTCGAGCGGCTGGGGCTGGACTTCCGGGTGGTCTCCGCCATCTCGGGCGCCATGGGCGGGTCCGCCTCCGAGGAGTTCCTGGCCCCCGCGGCGGCCGGCGAGGACACCTTCGCCCAGTGCACCGCCTGCGGCTGGGCCGCCAACACCGAGGCGGTCACCACCACCGTTCCCCCGGTCGACCCGGGGACGGTCGCGGCGATCCCCGCCGTCGAGGAGTTGGACACCCCCGACACCCCCACCATCGAGACGCTCGCCGAGCACCTGGGCGTGCCCGCCTCCGCCACCCTGAAGAACCTGCTGATCACCGTCGACGGCGAGATCACCGCGGTCGGCGTCCCCGGCGACCGCGAGGTGGACCTCGGCAAGCTCACCGAGCACCTGGCCCCCGCCCGGGTCGAACTGGTCACGGCCGAGGACTTCGCCGCCCACCCGGAGCTGGTGCGCGGTTACGTCGGCCCGCAGGGAATGGCGGGCAAGTCGTTCCGCTACCTCGCCGACCCCCGGGTGGCCCCCGGCACCTCCTGGATCACCGGGGCCAACAAGGAGGGCGCCCACGCCCGCAACGTGGTCTGCGGCCGGGACTTCACGGTCGACGAGTACCTGGACGTGGTCGTGGTCCGGGCCGGTGACCCCTGCCCGCGGTGCGGCGGGGAGCTGGCGCTGGACCGCGCCATCGAGATCGGCCACATCTTCCAGCTGGGCCGCAAGTACGCCGACGCCCTGAAGCTGGACGTGCTCGGCCCCGACGGCAAGCCCGCCCGGGTGACCATGGGCTCCTACGGCATCGGGGTCTCCCGCGCCGTGGCCGCCCTGGCCGAGCAGACCGCCGACGAGCAGGGCCTGTGCTGGCCCCGCGAGATCGCACCGGCCGACGTGCACGTGGTCGCCGCCGGCAAGGCGACGCAGACCGAGCTGGCCCTGGAACTCGCCGATCGTCTCGGCGCAGCCGGGGTGCGGGTCCTGGTGGACGACCGGGCGGGTGTCTCGCCGGGCGTGAAGTTCACCGACGCCGAGCTGATCGGTGTGCCCACGATCCTGGTGGTGGGGCGCGGCGCGGCCGAGGGCCGGGTCGAGCTGAAGGACCGCCGCACCGGGGAGCGCGCGGAGCACCCGATCGAGGAGGCGCTGTCGCTGTTGATCGCCGCCGTGCGGGACGGGGGAGCGGACGACACCGACGCCTGATCCGGCCCCGGGGGTGCCGGGCCGTGCCCATCCGGGCCGGTCCGGCACCCCCGTCCCGTGGGACGCGGGACGTCCGCGGGAAACGCTCACAGCCGGGAGGCGAACTCCAGCAGGGCCTCGCCCCCGAGGCGGTCCCCCGACACCAGGCGCAGCACCCCGGCCTCCACGGCGCGGAACAGCGTCCAGCCCCGCAGTCGTTCCCGGTCCACCTCGACCGACTCGGCCAGCCGATCCATGGCCCGCCGCACGCGCACCGGGCCGGCGGAGGTCGCCACCAGGTCCTCCGGCCGGTCCCGCGCCACCCGTGCCAGTTCCCAGGCACGCTCCCCGACCACCGGTTCGGGCCCCACGGCCAGCCACGGGGCCCGATCCGGGTCGGCGGCCAGCACCGAGCCCTGGCACAACCGCCCGTGCAGCAGCAGGCGCTCCGCGGGTGCGGTGGCGAGGAGTTCGGCCCGCAGATCCAGCGCCTCGCGCACCATCGGCCGCAGCGTCCCCGGGTCGGGGAGGAGCGCGCCGGGGTCGGTGCCCGGCGCGTCCGGCACGGCGAACCGGCCGTCCCCCGGGTCTCCCGGACACCCGGGGTCCCCGGTCCCGGAGGGGTCCGGGGGGACCATCCGGCGCAGGAACCGGGCACCGGCCGCCGAGCGCTCCGCCACGTCCGGGAAGGGATGTCCCGGCTCCGGCTCCACCCACAGTCGGCGGCCCACCGACACGGTCTCCAGAACCGCCTTGGCCTCCGGGAGCGAGCGCAGGGTCACCGCCGGGTGAAGCCGCTCCATCAGCAGCGCGCCCGCCTCCGGGTCGCAGCGCCACGAGCGCACGGCGCCCCGCCCGTCCCAGGTCCGCAGCGCGGCGTGCTCGGTCCCGGCCCGCTCCGGCCGCCCGCACAGCTTCAGCGCCGCCGGGGCGCCCCCGGCGGTGCGCACCAGCACCACCATGGAGGTCCGGCCGCCGGGGACGACCACCCGTTCCGGGATCAGCTCCCACCGCTCGGCCAGGGCCTCCACCAGCGCGGGGAACCCGGCGGCGCGGCGTCGGACGGCGAGCCGGGGCGAGTGGACCAGGTGGGCGGGCGGCTCCGGCCGGCCGGCCGGCGGGTCGTGTGGGAACACGGGGAGGGGCATGGGGTCAGTCCTGCCCGGAAGCGGCCCCCGGTACCGCGGTGACACCCGCCGGTGGGTGGGGCCGTGCAGTGTGGTCGGTGCCGTTCCCGCCGGCGGTCCGGCCGGCCGGGTCACCCGGTGCCGCGTGTTCGGCGACGCCGGGAAAGGCGACCGCCCGGCCGTGCCACCGCGCCGCCAGCACGGCGGCCTCGCGCAGGGCGACCGCGGCCTCCCGCCGCGCGTCGCCCCCGGAGGACCGCACCAGGTCCGCGTAGACGGCCGCCACCCGGGTCTCCAACTCGGCCGCCAGCGCCAGCGCGGAGGCGTCGTCGGTCACCTCGAAGGGCAGGGCGTATCCGGCCGCGGCGGCCGGGGGCTCGCCGCCCAGGTCGCGGATGCGCCGGACCAGGGCGTCCCGGCGCGAGCGATGGCCGCTCCACGCCTGCCGCAGCTCGGGGCCCGCCCCGCCGTCCCCGGCCGCCGCACCGGCCACGCCGTAGCCGTAGACGGCCGCGTGCTCGGCGGCGAGGGCCGCCCGGGTGGCGCTCAGTTCCGCGTTCGGATCCATGTCGTCCGTCCCCATCCGCCGTGCCATGCCGTCTCTCCCCCTACGGTTCGGGCGCCTGTCGGTCGGGCGCCCTCCGGCGTCCCTCTCGTCCCTCTCGTCCCTCTCGTCCTTCTGTCCGTCCCCCCACCGCCCATCCGCCGTGCCCGGTCGGGGTGCTCCCCGCGCCGGGGAGGGGCGATCACCCGCGGGCTCCGGTGAGCAGGTACGTCCGGGCGGCTCCGGCGGCGGAGAGCGAAGCGAGCAGTCGCGCCGCCTCCGGCGGGGCCGTGTCGAGAGCGCGCAGTCGGGCCTCGGAGACCCGCCGCTCCTCGGTCGCCAGGGCCGCCAGCGCGGCGTCCGGCTCCGCGGGCACGTCGCCGTCCGATCCGCCGCTCCCGGGCTCGGTGGGCACGCCGGGGCCGTTCAGGTCGGCCGCGGCGGCGGTGCGCAGCGGGCCCAGCAGGCCGGCCAGGGAGGGGTGGGACGTCAGGGTCGCGTTGTACCGCTCGACGAGCCCGGCGCTCTGCCGGGTGACGGTGGCGGTGAGGCCGCTCTCGGCCCGGCCGGTCGGGTGCGGCGCGGCCGGGACGTCCGACTCGCCGGCCGAACAGCCGGGAAGGGTGATTCCCAGGACAATCGCCCCGGCGCTGCCGAACAGCGCCCGCCTGGGCAACTCGATGGGCACGATGCGCCGACTCCCCGTGGTCCGATACGTTCCGATTCACATCGTTCGCGTGTATTCCGGTGGTCCGTGCGGATCGGATGAGCCGTGCGGTCCGGGCCGCGGTCCCCACCGTGCCGGGACGGGCCCGGACGCCCCGGGGCACCGGGGCGCCGCGTGCGGCCCGGTGGATGATCCGCGGTTCCGTGAGGGTACCCCTGCGCACCCGTGTTCCCCCGCGCCACCCCGGTACCCGGGTACGGTGCCACCCGACCGGCCCTTCGCCGTCCCGTGCCGGCC
>NZ_VKHS01000380.1 GCF_014141525.1 Streptomyces calidiresistens | reverse complement strand
GAATCGGGGACCTCGGCCGGGGCGGTGCGGGGACGACCCGGGATCACATCCGGAACACGCCCCAACCGGGCTCGCCCAACGGGGCGTTGGCGCAGGCGGTCAGGGCCAGCCCCAGGACGGTGCGGGTCTCCAGGGGGTCGATGATCCCGTCGTCCCACAGCCGGGCGGTGGCGTGGTAGGCGTTGCCCCGGGCCTCGTAGTCGGCCCGGATCGGTGCCTTGAACTCCTCCTCCTCGCGCTCGGACCACTCCTCGCCCCGCGCCTCCAACTGATCGCGCTTGACGGTGGCCAGGACGGAGGCGGCCTGCTCGCCGCCCATCACCGAGATCCGGGCGTTGGGCCACATCCACAGGAAGCGGGGCGAGTAGGCCCGACCGCACATCGAGTAGTTGCCCGCGCCGTAGGAGCCACCGATCACCACGGTGAGCTTGGGCACCCGGGTGCAGGCGACGGCGGTGACCATCTTGGCACCGTGCTTGGCGATGCCGCCCGCCTCGTAGTCCCGGCCGACCATGAAGCCGGAGATGTTCTGCAGGAACAGCAGCGGGATGCCGCGCTGGTCGCACAGCTCGACGAAATGGGCGCCCTTGACCGCGGACTCGCCGAAGAGGATGCCGTTGTTGGCCACCACGCCGACGGGATGACCCTGGATCCGGGCGAAGCCGGTGACCAGGGTGGTGCCGTACTCGGCCTTGAACTCGTGGAACCGGGAGCCGTCCACCAGGCGGGCGATGACCTCGCGCACGTCGTAGGGGGTGCGGGGGTCCACCGGCACCGCCCCGTAGAGGCCCTCCGGGTCCACGGCGGGCTCCTCGGCCGGCTCGACCGACCAGGGCAGCGGGCCGCGCCGGGGCAGCCCGGCGACGGTCGACCGCAGGATGCGCAGGGCGTGCGCGTCGTCCTCGGCGAGGTGGTCGGTGACGCCGGAGATCCGCGAGTGCACCTCGCCGCCGCCCAACTCCTCGGCGGTGACGACCTCGCCGGTGGCGGCCTTCACCAGCGGGGGGCCGCCCAGGAAGATGGTGCCCCGGCCGCGCACGATGACGGCCTCGTCGCTCATGGCGGGGACGTAGGCGCCGCCGGCGGTGCAGGAGCCCATCACGGCGGCCAACTGCGGGATGCCCCGCTCGGACATCCGGGCCTGGTTGAAGAAGATGCGACCGAAGTGGTCCCGGTCCGGGAAGACCTCGTCCTGCAGCGGCAGGAAGGCGCCTCCGGAATCCACCAGGTACAGGCAGGGCAGGCGGTTCTCCAGGGCCACCTCCTGGGCCCGCAGGTGCTTCTTGACCGTCATCGGGTAGTAGGTGCCGCCCTTGACGGTGGCGTCGTTGGCCACCACCACGCACTCGCGGCCCGAGACCCGACCGATCCCGGCGATCACGCCGGCCGCGGGGGCGTCGCCCCCGTACATGTCGTGCGCCGCCAGGGGAGCCAGCTCCAGGAAGGGGGAGCCGGGGTCCAGCAGGGTGTCCACCCGGTCGCGGGGCAGGAGCTTGCCGCGCGCGACATGCCGGGCCCGGGCGGCCTCACCGCCGCCGAGACGGGCCGCCGCCAGCTTCTCCCGCAGCTCGGCGACCAGCTCCCGGTGGGCCTTCTCGTTCGCCCGGCGGGCGGCGGAGTCCGGCTCCGCGCCGACCCCGAGCACCGGTGCCCGGCTCATCCGACCAGCTCCCTCACGCTCCACCCGCCGGCGGAGCCGCCCGCGGGTTAATGACCGTTAACGCCGGATCCCAGGTTAACGCCCATTAACGCCGACTGTCTACAATGGGACCATGCACGGCTCGCCCCCCGGCTCGACCGCAGCCGCACCTTCCACCGGCGCCCCCGCCGGGCCGCCCGCGTCCACCGACCGGGACGGCAGCCGCGCCGGACGGCGGACCGGGGGCGGAACCCGGCGCGAGCAGATCCTGCGCGAGGCGTCCCGGCTCTTCGCCGACCACGGCTTCCACGGTGTCGGGGTGGACGAGATAGGGGCGGCCGTGGGCATCAGCGGCCCCGCCCTGTACCGGCACTTCGCCGGCAAGGACGCCATGCTCGCCGAACTGCTGGTCGGCATCAGCGTCCGGCTCCGCGACGGCGGCGAGCGCCGGGTGGAGGAGGCCGCGGCGGCCGGACGGTCACCGGCGGAGGCGCTGGACGCCCTGATCACCGGCCACATCGACTTCGCGCTGGACGACCGGGCCCTGATCACCCTGCACGACCGGGAACTGGACCGCCTCCCCGAGCGCGACCGCAAGGATGTCCGGCGGCTGCAGCGGCAGTACGTGGAGCTGTGGGTGGAGGTGGTCTGCCGGGTGTACCCGGACCTGTCCGAGCGCTGCGCGCGGGGCGCCGTGCACGCCGTCTTCGGCCTGCTGAACTCCACCCCCCACCTCTCCGCGCGCACCGGCGCGCTGCCGGACCGCGCCGGCACGGCCGACCTGCTGCACCGGATGGCCCGGGCCGCGCTGGCCTCGGCCGCCGGGGTGCGGGACGGCGCCCCGGGCGGGGGCTGACCGGGGGCGTCCCGGTCCCGGGCCCCCGGGCGTCGCCCCCGCGGGGCGACGCGAAGCGGGACGGGGCGGGACCCCCGTCCGGGAGGACCCGCCCCGTTCGGCGGGACACCCGCCGTCAGGCCGTCATCTCGCCCGCCAGCGCGTCCCGCAGCCGGCCGGCCCGCTCCGCGACCTCCGCCGGCCCGAGCTCCGCGGCCCGGGCGCTCCACTCGCGCCCCTCGGCCAGGTCGCCGCGCCGGGAGGCGAGCAGCGCCAGGTGCAGTGCGGCCCGGCCGTGACCGGCCTCCGCCGCCCGCTTCCACCACATCGCGGCCTCGGGCTCGGCACCCTCGCGCGCGAGCAGCAGCCCCAGGTTGAAGGCGCCGTTGCGGCTGCCGTCCTCGGCGGCGCGGCGGTACCACTCGGCCGCCTCGACCAGGTCACCGCGCTCGGCCGCCCGGGTCCCCAACCGCACCCGGGCCCGACGGTGCCCGCGCTCGGCGGCACGCCGGTACCACCGCTCGGCCTCGGAGGACTCCGGGTCGGCGGGGCCGCCGAGGCCGCGGACCGGCCCGCTGGGACGCAGCACGATCCGACCGTTGGTGCCCAGCCCCGGGTCGGTGTCCGGGTCGGTCTCGGTGCCCGGCCCGGGGGGCGGGTCGCCCTCCCCCGCGCGCTCCAGCCGCTCCAGCCGGACCGCCAGGCGGAAGGCGCCCTCCACGCTGCCGCCCTCGGCCGAACGACGCAGCATCCGGTCGGCCTCGGCCCGTTCCCGGGGGGTGCGGGCCTGCCGCAGACCGGTGAGCGCCACCTGCAGGGCCGCCTCCGCGTGCCCGGCCCCGGCGGCCCGCCGGTACCAGCGCAGGGACTCGGCGTCGTCGCCCCGCCCGGCGTGCAGGATGCCCAGGTTGAAGGCCGCGTCCACGCTGCCGGCCTCGGCCGCGCGGGAGAACCACGGCTCGGCCCCGTCGGTGTCGCCGCGCTGGAGCAGCAGCACCGCGAGGGCGTTGGCCGCCTCCCGGTGGCCCGCGTAGGCGGCCCGGCGGTACCACTGCTCGGCCTGCACCATGCGGCCGGAACCCGCGCACAGCAGGGCCAGGTTGAAGGCGCCGTTGATGTCGCCGGCCTCCAGGGCCGCGCGGTACCAGCGCTGGGCCTCCTGACGACGACCGTGCCGGGCGTGCAGCGCGCCGAGGGCGTTGGCCGCCGTGCCCTCGCCCTCACGGGCGGCGCGCAGCCACCAACTCTCGGCCGCCTCCTCCTCGCCCGCGTCGCTCAGCAGGAAACCCAGGGCGGCGGCGGCCCCGGACTCCCCGGCCTCCGCGGCGTCGAGGTACCAGCGCATCGCCTCGGTGGTCTCGCCGCGCCGCTCGAGCAGCTCGCCCAATCGGTGGGCGGCGCGGGCGTGGCCGCGGGCCGCGGCGAAGCGGTACCAGGTCTCGGGGTCCTCCGAGAGCGGCGCGTAGCGGAACGCGGCCTCGCGGTGACCGCGCTCGGCGGCGATCCGGAACCACCGCGCCGCGCCGTCCGCGTCGTTGTGGTGCAACAGGTCGGCGAGGGCGTAGGCTCCCGAGTCATGACCCCACTCGGCGGACTGGCGCAGCCAGTACTCGGCCGCGGTGTCGTCGCCCTGCTCGCGGTGCAGGCGACCCAGGGCGTGCGCGGCGGCGGCGGAGCCGGCGACCGCGGCGGTGCGCCACCAACCGGCGGCCTCCTCGGCCCGACCGGTGCGATGGAGGAGGACGCCGAGGTTGTTGGCCGCACTGCGGTCACCCTCGGACGCGGCGACGCGCAACAGCGCCTCCGCACCGTCGAGATCCCCGCGCCGAAGGCGGGCCGCGCCCTCGCGGGCCGCCTCCTCGGCGCCGGTCTCGAACCCCGCCCTGTCCCCCATAAGGACCATACTCGCACCACCTGAAACCTGCGTACACCGGAAAATACCCGCGACCGGCGAAGTCACATAGAGGTTTATCGACTTCCCGACATGACAACACTCAAACGCTGTAACAGGCGGCAAATGCGCACCGATTGGGTCTCGGGAGCGCCCCGGTGGACATCGTGGCCGCTCACAGCGGTGCCGCCGCCCCTCGGTGTCACCCTCACGAGTGGCGGGCCCCGGAGCCCGAAGATCCACCGCAGGAGTGACACGCCCTCCCGGTCGGACCACCCGGGCGCGCGCCGAACCCCCCGACCGGGGTGGACGGTGTCCCCGGCGCGTCCCCGGTGCGCGCCCCGGGGAACGCCGCGGGACCGGAGGGGGCCGGGGACGTTCCCGCACCACGAGGGGACACGCCCGGGTCCGCCGCCCCCGTCGCGGGGAGGCGATGCACCGTGCGAAACCGACGCACCGTTCGGAGCCGTCAGGTCGTCACGAAACGGGGAAGCCCGGGGAGCCGGGGAAACGGGAAGCCGGGCGAAGGGGACCGGGGGCGCGCACCCCGCACAACGGGAAGAGGGCCCGGTGGCGGTGCTGACGCACCTTCACCGGGCCCTCTTCGCTGCGTAGCGGGGACAGGATTTGAACCTGCGACCTCTGGGTTATGAGCCCAGCGAGCTACCGAGCTGCTCCACCCCGCGGCGTGGGCCCCTCGGGAACCCCCGAGGAACAACCCAACTCTAACACGTCCCCGGGGCGTCTCCCCCCACTCCCGTTCACCGGTGCCACGGATGCCCCGGGGACCCCGGTCGCCACTCCCGTCCCGGAGGGGCGGGGA